>JADLDF010000304.1 GCA_020846815.1 Gammaproteobacteria bacterium
GCGGCGGCGGCGGCACCGTGTCTTTCGGCGTCGCGGAATTCGTCGCGCAGGAGGAGATGGACCGCAGCACCGGCTACTGGTGGTCGCCCGACGAGACGCGCATCGCATTCACGCGCGTCGACGAGGCACCGGTCGACGAGCTGGAACGCTTCGAGATCCTCGCCGATTCGGTGCGGGTCATCCGCCAGCGCTATCCGGCCGCAGGGCGTCCCAACGCCGACGTGCAGCTGTTCGTCGCGACGCTCGACCGCAATGATGATGCCGCCGCGGCCGCGCTGCCCGCCACAGAGGCACGCATCGACACCGGCGGGCCCGCCGACGGCTATCTCGCGCGCGTCGACTGGTTTCCGGACTCGGCGGCACTCGCGCTGCAGTGGCAGAGCCGTGACCAGAAGCAGCTCGCGCTGCGGCGCGCGGACCCTGCGACCGGCCGCTCGCGCGAGCTGCTGCTCGAGCGCAGCGACACCTGGGTGCCGCTGCACGACGAGCTCGTGTTCCTGCCGCGCCGCCGCGCCTTCCTCTGGGCCTCGGAACGCAGCGGCCAGCGACACCTCTACCTCTACGACTACGAGGGCCGGCTGCTGCGCCCAGTCACCGCCGGCGACTGGATGGTCACCGGCGATGGCGGCGAACGCGCGATCGAAGCGGTCGACGAACGCAGCGGCCGCGTCTGGTTCACGGCGAACCGCGAGTCGCCGCTGGAGCGGCACCTGTACGTCGCGCCGCTCGACGGACCGCGCGAGCCGGCAGCCATCGAGGCCGGCATCCGTCGTCTCTCGAGCGGGGCCGGCTGGCATTCCGTGACCATGGCGCAGGACGCGCGCCGCTGGCTCGATCTGCACTCCGATCCGGACACGCCGCCGTCGCTGACGCTGCGCCGTGCCGATGGCCGTGCGCTCGCGACCCTGGTGCCGAACCGCCTCGACGCCGACCACCCCTACGCACCGTTCCGCGATGCGCACCGGCCGACCGAATTCGGCACGCTGCGCGCCGCCGACGGCCAGATCCTGCACTGGCAGATGCTGCGGCCGCCCGGCATGCAGCCCGGTCGCCGCTACCCGGTGATCGTCGACGTCTACGGCGGGCCCGGCTTGCAGCGCGTCAAACGCGCCTGGGGCGGTTTTCCGCGCAGCAACGAGGGCTTCTTCCGCCAGTACCTCGCGCAGCAGGGCTATGTCGTGTTCGCGCTCGACAACCGCGGCAGCGGCTTTCGCGGCACGGCCTTCGAAGGCGCGTTGCATCGCCGGCTCGGCCGCGTCGAAATCGACGACCAGGTGCGCGGCGTCGAGTACCTGCGCACCCTGCCCTTCGTCGACGCGGCGCGCATCGGCGTGTTCGGCTGGAGCTACGGCGGCTACATGGCCCTGCTGGCGATGCTGCGCGCGCCGCAGCATTTCGCGGCCGGCGTCGCCGGCGCGCCGGTGACCGACTGGTCGCTGTACGATACGCACTACACCGAGCGCTACCTCGGCACACCGGCAGACAACGCCGCGGGCTATCGTGAAGCCGGCGTGCTGACCCATGCCGTCGGCCTGCAGGGCCCGCTGCTGGTCATGCACGGCATGGCGGACGACAACGTGCTGTTCACGCACAGCACCGCGCTGTTCAAGCGCCTGCAGGATCTCGGCAAGCCCTTCGAAGCGATGCCCTATCCGGGCAGCAAGCACGGGCTGCTGCGCTTCCAGGCCACGGGGCCGCATGCCTACCACACCATCGCGCGCTTCTTCGACCGCAACCTGCGGCCCGCGCCGCCGGCGCCTCCGCCGCGGGCGAACGTTGGTTCGACCCCCGACACGACCCCCGACACGACCGTGCCGGCCCGGTAGACTTCGCGTCATGCGCAGTCTCAGCAAGCTCTTCCACAAGAACGTCGAATGGGCCCGCAAGGTCACGGCCGCGGATCGGGAATTCTTCGGCAAGCTGGTCGGACAGCAGTCGCCCGACTATCTCTGGATCGGCTGCGCCGACAGCCGCGTACCCGCGAACGAGATCGTCGACCTGCTGCCGGGCGAGCTGTTCGTACACCGCAACGTCGCCAACGTCGTCGTGCAGACCGATCTCAACTGCCTGTCGGTGCTGCAATACGCCGTCGACGTGCTCGACGTCGAGCACGTGATCGTCTGCGGCCACTACGGCTGCGGCGGCGTGCAGGCCGCGCTGCAGAACCGGCGGCTCGGCCTCATCGACAACTGGCTGCGGCACGTGCAGGACGTGATCAAGAAGCACCGCGTGCAGCTCGACCGCCTGCCCGACGAGGCGTCACGCCTCAACCGGCTGTGCGAGCTGAACGTGATCGAGCAGGTGCTGAACGTCTGCGAGACCACGATCGTGCAGAACGCCTGGGATCGCGGCAAGCAGGTCGAGATCCATGGCTGGGTCTACGGCATCCACGACGGCCTGCTGAAAGACCTGAACGTCTGCGTGCGGAACCCGGAAGAGTTCGCGCAGATCTACCGCTCGGTGCTCGAGGGTCCCTGAACGGTTCCGGTCCGTGGGTATCACCTGAGACCGTCGAGCTGCGCCTCCGCGCGGCGCAGCTGCAGGCGCGCGGCGACCAGCCGCTCGCGCACGTCGGACAGCGCGCGCTCGGCATCCAGCCGCTCCAGCAGCGAGAGCCGGCCGGCGTCGTAGCCCTGCTGCGCGAGCCGCGCCGCGGCGCTGGCCGCCGGCAGGCCGCTCGCCACCAGAGCATCGAGCTCGATCCGAGCCGCCTCGTGCCCGGCGGCCGCCTCCTCGCGCTCGGCCTCGAGCGCGCGGGCCTCGCGCTCGGCGTCGATCTCGGCCGCCACGAGCCCGGCGCGGGCCTCGGCGATCGCCGCGCCGTTGCGGTCCCAGAGCGGCAGCGGCATCGACACTCCGAGCACCCAGGCGCGGTCGTCGTCGGCCAGCGCGTCGCCGAAGCGCCGCGCGCCGACGGTCGCCTCCAGACCACCGAAGCGCGCGCCGCGCGCCGCCTCCAGGGCGGCGCGGGCGCGCTCCACGGTCAGGCGCGAACGGGCGAGCCGCGGGTGCGCCGATGTGTCCGTGGATGCAATCGCGACGGGTGCTGCGTCGAACCAGGCTTCGTCGAGCGCTTCGCTCACCGTCGCGTCGCGCCACAGCGCGCCGAGCTCGCGGCGCCGCGCCTGTGCGCCGGCCGCGGCACGCCTCGCAGCTGCCTGCAGACCGCTGGTCTCGACCGCGACGCGCGAGCGCTGCAGCTCCGATTCGAGTCCGGAGCCGAAACGCTTCTCCACGGCCTCACGGGTCTCGATGCCGATGCGCGCGCGCTCACGCTCGATCGCCGCGATGCGATCGGCGGCGACGGCCTCGGCATAGGCAATCACGACCTCGCGCCGTACCTCGCGTGCCGCGAGCTCGGCCTCGACGGCAGCGAGCTCCGCCGCGGCACGCGCACCGCGCCTCCCGGCTGCGCGGCCGCCGCCGAAAGGCAGCGGTTGCGACAGGGAAACCGTGGTCTCGGCGGCGCCGAAGTCGGCGTACTCGCCACGACCTAGCACGTTCTCGACCTCGATCGACAGCGTCGGATTCTCCCAGGCGCGTGCCTGGCGCAGGCGCGCCGCCGCGATCTCGCGGCCACTATCGGCCGTGGCCAGCAGCGGACTGCGCTCGCCGGCACGCGCGAGCGCCTGCTCGAGAGTCAGTACGCTGCCGGCATTCGCCGAGCGTGCGGGCACGGACGCGATCACGACACCGGCTGCCGCGACCAGGGCTGCCAGCAGCGGCGCGACGGCCCCGTGGTTGTGGTCGCGCCACGGCATGCGGGCAGCGCTACTATTTCGCGGTGTTGCCATGGTCGTCGTCATGGTCGTGGTCGTGCCCATCGTGGCCTTGGTCGCGCTCTTTCCCTGCATCCGCTCCACTGCGCGGCATCCTCGAGGAATACCGCAGCTGCGCCGGCTTGCGACCCGGCACCTCGACGCGGAACAGCAGCGTCCAGTCGCCCTTCAGGGCACGGTCGCCCACCAGGATGCCGGCCTGCTTGTGCCGCATCGGGATCTCCTGGCGTGCGCCGCCCGCGAGCAGTGTCGCCGTGACCTTGCCGCGCGACGTGTCGACGATGCCGTGTGTCGCCTGGTCGTGCAAATGCAGTTCGAAGTTCGTGTCCGATGCGATCAGATGAGAATGGTAATCTCCCGCCGACAGGTCCCACTGGCTCGCACCGGCGACGACGGCGGCGAGCGCCGCGAACACAGTCAGGCCGGCGCGGCGGACGCGGATGCGGAGGTCGTGAAGGCTCTTCATGGCAGGCTCCTCTAGGGTCGATTCGGCGCATCGCGCCGGGAAACGGCAGGCAGACATCAGTAAGCCTCGGCAGGCACGCCGGCGACGGCGCGCTCCTCGCGCAGGCGCGCGATCGCAGCAGCGCCGAAGCGTTCGATCAGCGTCGGCGTGACCACGGCGTCGAGCAGCGTGGCCGTGAACAGCCCGCCGAAGATCGTCACGGCCACGGGATGCAGGATCTCCTTGCCCGGCTGGTCGCCGCCGATCATCAGCGGCACCAGCGCGATGCCGGCCGAGACCGCGGTCATGAGCACCGGTGTCATGCGCTCGAGGCAGGCGCGGCGGATGGTCGCGCGGTCGAACGGCAGACCGTCGCGCAGCACCAGGTTCAGCGTGTGGCTGATCTTGAGGATGCCATTGCGCGCCGTGATGCCCGTCAGCGTGATGAAGCCGACCATCGCCGCGATCGACAGATCGAGACCGGCGATCCACAGCGCCGCAACCGAGCCGACCAGCGCCAGCGGCACGTTGCCCATGACGATCAGCGCCAGCGCTGCGGAACGATAGCGCGTGTAGAGCACCAGGAAGATCAACGTCAGCGATACCAGCGACAGCAGGCCGATCATGCGCGCGGCTTCCTGCTGCGCGCGGAACTGGCCCTCGATGCGCAGCGTGTAGCCGGTCGGCAGCGGCAGCGAGACGAGGCGCCGTTCCATCTCGGCGACCACGCGATCGGCGCCGGTGCCGTCGGTGTTGCCCGAGACCACGATGCGCCGTCGGCCGTCCTCGCGCTGGACCTGGTTGGGCCCGTCCGCTTCCTCGACGCTGGCAAGATGGGCGAGCGGCACGGCGCCCCGCGCCGTCTCGATCAGCACGCCGGCGAGGCCTGCTTTGGTCCGCGCTTCTTCGGGCAGCTGGATGGTCACGCCGTAGCGCCGCGAGCCATCGATGACCTCGGCGACGCGCTCGCCGCCGGAGAGCAGGTCGATCCGCTCGGCGATGCGCGCCGGCGTGATGCCGTAGAAGCGCGCTGCATCCTCGTCGACGCGCACGTGGATCTCCGGCGCCCGCACCTGCCGCTCCAGCCGCAGATCGACCAGCCCGGGCGTGCCCGCGAGCCGCTGCTCGACCTGCGCACCCAGCGAACGCAGGGTATCGAGATCGTCGCCCCAGATCTTTACGACCAGCTGCGCCTGCACGCCCGACAGCAGATGGTCGAGCCGATGACTGATCGGCTGGCCGAAGGACACCGAGCCGGGCAGGGGCGCGAGCCGCGAACGGATGTCGGCGAGCACGGCCTGGCGGCCCCGGTCGCTGGGCTCGAGATTGATGTCGATCTCGTTCATGTGCACGCCTTCGGCATGCTCGTCGAGCTCGGCGCGGCCCGTGCGGCGCCCTACCGAGACGACCTCGGGCACTTCGCCGATCAGGCGCTCGGCGATCGTGCCGAGCCGCTCCGAGTCGGCCATGGCGATGCCCGGCGTGAACACCAGGGTCACCAGCGAAGTGCCCTCGTTGAACGCCGGCAGGAAGCTCTTGGGCAGCCGCCACGCGCCGGCGAGCGCCAGCACGACCGCGAGCGCAGCGATACCGAGCACCGGCGCACGCCGCGGCAGCGTCCAGTCGAGCAGCCGCGAATAGCCCGCCTTCAGGCCGCGCACCAGCCGCGACTCGGGCTCCTCGAGACTGGGCAGCGACGGCAGCAGGTAGTAACAGAGCACCGGCGTGAGCGTGATCGAGACCAACAGGCTCGCGAGGATCGAGACGATGTAGGCGACGCCGAGCGGCGCGAACAGCTGGCCCTCGATGCCGGTCAGCGCGAACAATGGCACGAACACCAGCACGATGATGATGGTCGCGTAGAAGATGCCGGAGCGGACCTCCTGGCTCGCCTCGGCAACGACACCGAGCAGTGGCCGCGGCTGCGGCAGCGCGCGGTTCTCGCGCAGCCGCCGGAAGATGTTCTCGACACCGACCACGGCGTCGTCGACCAGCTCACCGATCGCGATCGCGAGACCGCCGAGCGTCATGGTGTTGATCGACAGGTCGAACAGGCGGAACACGATCGCGGTGACGAACACCGACATCGGGATCGCGACCAGCGAGATGAACGTGGTCCGCACGTTCATCAGGAACAGGAACAGCACGACGCCGACGATCAGCAGCGCCTCGATCAGCACCTTCTGGACGTTGCCGATCGAGTTCTCGATGAAGCTCGCCTGGCGGAACTGCACCTGCAGCGTGGTGATCTGCGGCGGCAGGGTCGCACGCATGGCCTCCAGCGCTGTCTCGATCTCGCGGGTCAGCGACAGTGTGTCGACACCCGGCTGCTTCTGCACGCCGAGGATCACCGCGGGCTGACCGCCGAAGCCCGCGCTGCCGCGCCGCGGCCGCGCTGCATAGCCGACGTCTGCGACCGCGCCCAGCAGGATCGGCGTGCCGTCGCGCGTCGCGACCACCAGTCCCGCGAGCGCTGCGGGGTCGCGCTCGCGGCCGAGCGTGCGGATCACGAACTCCTGCGCGCGCTCGTCGATGAACCCACCGCCGGCGTTGGTGGAAAAGCCGCGCACCGTGGCCTCGATCTCGTCGAGGGTCACGCCGAGCTGACGCATGCGCGCCGGATCGGGTGCGACGCGGTACTCGCGCACCAGGCCGCCGATGGGGATCACCTGCGCGACGCCCGGGATCGCCAGCAGGCGCGGCCGGATGCTGAACTCCGCGACTTCGCGCAGCTCCATCGGATCGGCCTTCTCGCCGGCGACCGCGACCAGCATGATCTCGCCCATGACCGAGGTGATTGGGCCGATCGCGGGCCGGATCTCCTCGGGCAGCTGGCCCTGCACGGCCGCGAGGCGTTCGGCGACCTGCTGGCGCGCGCGATAGATCTCCGAGCCCCATTCGAACTCGACGTAGATGAAAGCCAGGCCGAGGCTCGAGGTCGAGCGCACGCGCGTGACGCCCGGCAGGCCCTGCATGGCCGATTCGATCGGGAAGGTCACGAGCTGCTCGACCTCCTCCGCCGCGAGGCCGTGGGACTCGGCCTGGATGGTCACGGTCGGCCGGTTCAGGTCCGGCAGCACGTCGATGTTGAGCTTGGGGATCAGCCAGCCGCCGAGGCCGATCAGCAGCAGCGATGCCGCGAGCACGAACACGCGGTTGCGCAGGCTCGCGGTGACGATCAGGTTGAACATGGAGGCCTCCGGGGCGCCGAGGGGGGCGGCGCTCAGCGGATCTGGGCGATCAGGGGGGCGCCGACGACCACGACGCGCGCCGCGGGCTCGAGCCCCGCCAGCACCGCGACGCGATCGGCCGACACCTGACGCACCCGCACGGTGCGCGGCATGAAGCGCTCGGCCGAGACTTTCTCGTAGACGATCCGCTCGCCGCTCGACAGCCGTACCAGAGCCTCGACCGGCAGCGGCATGCCCGGTGCGGTGATCGAGCGCTCGAGCAGCACCGTCACCGGCTGGCCGACCATAAGGCCCGGCGCGACCTTGGCGAGGTCGAGCCGCACCGGCACCGCACCACCCTTCAACTGCGCACCGACGCCGACCAGGCGCGCCTCGAGCGTCGTGCCGTCGCGCAGCGCCACGCTCGCGCGCGTCACCGCCGCGGCAGTGACCGGCTCGAACGCCAGCGCCTCGATCGACAGCCGCGACGGATCGATCACGGTCAGCAGCGTCTCGCCCGGCGCGAACACGGCGCCGGGTCGGGCGTCGATCGAGGCAATCAGGCCGTCGATCGGCGCGACGATCGCCTCGCCGCCACCGGCCGCGAGCGGCGCGCCGAAAGCGGCGCGTTGCGCACGCAGGCTCGCGACGCGCACGCGGGCGTTCTCGACCTCGGCACGCGACACGACGCCGGCGAGGCCCTCGAGGCGGGCGAGCTCGGCCTGGGCCTGCGAGAGCTCGGCTGCGACGCGCGCGGCCTCAGCCGCCGTCGAGGCGCGCTCACCGCCGGAGCCGCTCGGCGTGAGCCGCAGCAGCACCTGGCCACGGCGCACCGTCGCACCGAGTACCGGCCACTGGCCCGCATTGCCCGCGACGCGCCCGCCCTGCAGGGTCTGCAGCGCGGCGCTGGCGCGCGGATCGCCAGCGATCTCACCGGCGAGCCGCAGCGACACCGGCGTCGGCCCCTCAGTCGCGATCTGGGTGCGCAGCTCGAGGATGCGCTGCGTCGGCTTGGGCACGAACACGCTGCCGTCGGCGAGCCGTATCGGCCGCTCGCCGCCGCCGGCCACGGCGGTCGCTGCGCCCGGGCCCTGGCCCACCCCGGCCGCACCCGCGGGCGCAGACTCCTCCTCGTGATCGTGGCCCTCGTGGGCCACGGCCGGCGCGCCACCCGCGAGGGCTGCGACGAGCAGCACTGCGCCGGCCAGCGGCGCCGCGATCGCCGCTGCGGCGACGCCCGCGACCGGCGTTCCCGAACGGCGGCGGCGCAGCACGACGACTGCGATGCCGGCGAGCACCGCGAGGCCCAGCGCCCAGCGCCAGAGCGCGGCCAGCCAGCCGCCGAAGCGCGTGCTCAGGTCGGTCGCGGCAGGCGCGGCGATCTCGAGCGTGCCACCGAGCAGATCCTCGCCGGGCGCGGCCTGGATGGTCAGCGTGATCGGCGCCGAGCTGCCGGGCGCGATCGGCTCGATGTCGACCGAATACTGGCCCGGCGACTCTTCGCGCGCCGCGATCTCGGCGCCCTCACCGATCGCCACACCGAGCTTCGCACCGCGCACCGGCTCGTTGCTGTCGTAGCGGTCGAGCCAGATGTCGAGATGGTCGCCGTGCGACTCGATCAGCGCTTCGTACAGCTCCGAAGTCAGCTCGGCGACGTCGCGCGCGGGCAGGCCGGCGATCGCGGCCGTGGAGGCTACCTTCGGCGCAGCCTCGTCCGCGTGATCTTGACCCTCGTGGGCCGCGGCCGGCGCGAACAACGACGTGGCGAATATCAGCCAGGGCCACAGCAGCGCCCGCCGCTGGAACCCCGATGTGGATACCGGCAAGGACGCGAGACGCGACGGCGCGACGCAACGGATGGAGGTGGACATGGCGAACCTCGGACGCAGACGGACGAGAACGCGGCCTCGCGACATGGCGAAGCGCGCGACGAGCGACTGTGACGCGAGGTCTAGATCAGCAGGCGGATGGAAGCGCCGGGAACGGCGCCCGAGAGACGCGGCCGCGGATCCGGGGCGATCGCGGGGCGCCAGCGCGGCGCCGGCAACCATTTCGATTCGGTCAGCGCGACGACCGACGGCAGCTGCTGCCAGGACAACAGCAGCGGCGCCGGCGGCGCTGCGATTGCCGTTGCGGGCCCGAGCGCGGCATCGCTCGCGAATGCGACGTGCGCGGCGTGGTGGTGCTCGCCGTGGCAATGCACGTGGCCCGCCCCCGGGTCGTGCCGCGCCTCCCGCGCCTGGCCACCGGCATGGCAGGGCTTAACCGCACTGGTGACGTGGCCATCCTGGCCACCACCGTGCAGGCACCAGGCCAGCGTCGCCGCCATGCCCTGCGAGGCAAACGCAGTCAGCAGCAGCGCGACACAGAGGCCGGGCCAGCGGCGGGCGAATTTTCGGACACTCGGCAGCACGGGTCCGATCCTAAGCCAGCAGCCGGGGTGCCGTCACGGGGTCGGTACCGTTTCGACGCGCCCGAAGCGCACGACCGTGACGCCGGGCCGCAACTGGCGCAGCGAGGGCATGACCAGCACGCAATCCGGGTACGGCGTCACGACCGGGCGGCCGTCCTGCCAGCCGATCACGGTGCCGGCCTCCGCAAAGCGCTCCAGACCGCTCCAGGGCCCGGCAAAGCGGAAATCCATGCTCGTAGCCACGACCGGAGTCGTGACCCGTATCACGGTCTGCGGCGGCGCCGTCGCGGCCCGCCAGCCCTCGGGCAGGTCGCCGGCGTCGACGCAGCCGCTGGCGAGCAGGAAGCGCGCGGTGCAGTCGCGCGCGACCTCGACCGCTGCGGCTTCCCAGTGCTGGCCGCATTCGACCAGGAGTGCATTGCGCGCACTGGCCGGCTCGGCGAACGCACCGTAGTCGCGCAGCCGCCGGCCCTCGGGATGCCCCTCGTCGGCGATCACCGTCGCCGGTGCGCCGACCTCGAGGGCGAAGCGGATGCCCTTGTCGAGCGGACCGGAGAGCAGCAGCGGCGCGCTGCGCTCGTGCATCGAGTGCAGGTCGAGCAGCAGATCGACCTGGTCGATGACCGGGCGCAGCTCGCGCGCGCGCCGCAGCTCGCTGCTCTGTCGGCCGGCATCGTCGAGCGTGGCTGCGCTCCAGACGCGATTGAAGTCCTGGTCGACGAAGCGCGAGGCATCGGGTGCGGCCGGGTCGAAACGGCGATAGGCGGCCACGTTGGCGAAGGCCAGGGTCAGCCGGCCGCGCCGCGGGCGCAGGCCGCGGCGCAGCAGCGCCGCGACCGTGATCGCACCGCAGGCCTCGTTGCCATGCGTCAGCGCATTGACCATGACGTGCGGCCCGGGACGGCCGCTGTCGAAGCTGTGCAGCCAGGGCACCGGACCCGTGCCGCGCTCCCAGGAGGAGAGATCGGGAAAGCCGATTTCGATCGGGTAGCTCGCGGCCGCGCTCGTGCCTCCGGCCGTGCCGCGCCCCGCGCTCACGCCGCCTCCAGCCGCGCCGCGATCGCGCGGCCGACCTCGGCGGTCGTGGCCCGGCCGCCGAGGTCGGGCGTGTGCGGGCCGTGCGCGAGTACGTGGGTGATCGCTGCGACGATCGCGTCGTGCGCCGCCTGGTGCGGACCTGCGCCGCGGCCGAAGAACTCGAGCATCAGCGCCGCCGACCAGATCATCGCGACCGGATTGGCGATGCCGCGGCCGGCGATGTCCGGCGCCGAGCCGTGCACCGGCTCGAACAGCGAGGGAAACGCGCGCTCGGGGTTCAGGTTCGCCGAGGGCGCGAGCCCGATCGTGCCGGTGCAGGCGGGCCCGAGGTCCGAGAGGATGTCACCGAACAGGTTCGAGGCGACGACGACGTCGAAGCGCTGCGGCTGCATGACGAAGCGCGCGCAGAGGATGTCGATGTGCTGCTTGTCCCAGACAACGTCGCGATACTCGGCAGCGATCTCGGCGGCGCGCGCATCCCACCACGGCATGCTGATCGCGATGCCGTTGCTCTTGGTCGCGACCGTGACGTGGCGGCGCGGCCGGCGCCGCGCGAGCTCGAAGGCATGCCGCAGCACGCGCTCGGTGCCGTGGCGCGTGAAGATCGCCTGCTGCATCACCAGCTCGCGCGGTGTGCCCTCGAACATGATGCCGCCGACGGCCGAATACTCGCCTTCGGTGTTCTCGCGCACGATCGCGATGTCGATGTCGCCGGGGCCACGGCCTGCGAGCGGGCACGGCACGCCCGCGAAGCTGCGCGCCGGGCGGAAGTTCACGTACTGGTCGAACTCGCGGCGGAACTTCAGCAGCGAGCCCCAGAGCGAGACGTGATCCGGCACCTTCTCCGGCCAGCCGACCGCGCCGAACAGGATCGCATCGACGCCCTCGAGCTGCGCCTTCCAGTCCTCGGGCATCATGCTGCCGTGGCGCAGGTACCAGTCGCAGCTCGCCCACTCGATGTGCCGCAGCTCGAGCGCGAGATCGAAGCGGCGTGACGCCACTTCGAGCACGCGCAGACCCTCGGGCATGACCTCGAGGCCGATGCCGTCGCCGGGTATGACCGCGACCCGGAACGCGCGGGCGGCGTCGCTCACGCCGAGCCCACGGCCTGGCGCACGTCGAGCTCCGCGTGCACCTCGTCGAGCACCCGCGTCAGGCGCGCGAACAGCTGCTCGAACTCGGCCGGGCCGTAGCACAGCGCCGGCGCGAAGCCGAGGATGTTGTCGCCGAAGGCGCGGA
>JADLDF010000305.1 GCA_020846815.1 Gammaproteobacteria bacterium
ACCACAGCAGCGTGAAACCGACCGAAACCAGCAGCTGCGGCAGCCAGTGGTCAGTGGTCGGGCGGAACGCCAGCGTCAGCAGCGCATTCAGCACGACGAAGGCCGCGAGCGTCGCCCACAGCAGGCCTCGCGATGCCGGCACGTCTTCCGGTCCGCGCCTCAGCAAAGCGATGTCGAGGTAGAGCTTGAGGATCGCAGCCATCCGGAGTCCATTCCTGTCGCGCCCGAATTCTTGCATAGTTCGCCGGTGCCGTCGTCCACGCCGATCATTGCCACGCCCGACGCGCTCGCCGACGTCGCTGCCCGGGCTCGTTCCAGCGAAGCCATCGGACTCGACACCGAGTTCCTGCGCGAACGCACCTACCGCGCTGAGTTCTGTCTGCTGCAGCTGACGACGCCGGCGGGGCCGGTCTGCATCGACCCGCTCGCGCTGCCGGACCTCGGCCCGCTGGTCGCGATGCTCGCCGCCGGCGCGCCGTCCGCGGCCGGCGTCGCACCGGCACCCGCATCCGCGCTCTCGCCCACGCCGCTCAAGGTCCTGCACGCCGCGCGCCAGGACCTCGAAGTGCTGTTTCCGCTCGTCGGCCCGGTCGGCCCGGTGTTCGACACGCAGGTAGCCGCGGCGTTGGCCGGCCATCCTGCACAGATCGGTTATGCCGAGCTGGTGCGACGCATCCTCGGACAGGAGCTGCCGAAGACGCATACGCGCACCGACTGGTCGCGCCGGCCGCTTTCGCCCGAACAGATCGAGTACGCGCTCGACGACGTGCGCTTCCTGCTGCCGCTGCGCGACTCGCTGCTCGAGCGGCTCGAGCGGCTCGGGCGCCGCGCCTGGCTCGACGAGGAGCTGCGCACGCTCACCGACCTCACTGGCGCGCAGCCCGATCCCGAGCGCGCCTGGCTGCGTCTCAAGGGCCTGCAGGGTCTCGACCCGGGGCGCACCGCGCTGGCACGCGCGCTCGCCGCCTGGCGCGAACGTCGCGCCATTGCCAAGAACCGGCCGCGCGGCTGGATCCTCGACGACGTGGCGCTGCGCGAGATCGTCAACCGCGTGCCGCGCAGCCGCGCGGCGCTGGCGACGATCCCCGAGATGCAGGAAGGCATCGTGCGCCACTCGGGCGACGAGCTGCTGGCGATGGTCGAGATGGCCGCGATTCCCGACCCGGCCCCGCCGCTGCCGCGTCGCGAGCGGCCCGACCCGGCGTTCACGGCGCTGGTGCGACGCCTCGCCGAGGCCGTGCAGCAGGTCGCCGGCGAGCTCGGCATCGCCGCCGAGATCCTCGCGACGCGCCGCGACCTCGAGCTGCTCGCACGCGGCCAGCCGGTGCCGGCGCTCGAGAGCGGCTGGCGGCGCGAGACCATCGGCGAGCGGCTGCGCACGCTCGTCTGAGCGCTGCGTGGGAAACGCGTCGGGCGCGATGCCCGTCGCGGCAGCGGCTCAGCCGCCGCGTGCCAGGATCTGCTCGACCTGCGTCGTGACCGCATCGACGTCGGCGTCGGCGTCGATCTCACGCAGCAGGCCGCGGGCGCGGTAGTAGTCGACCAGCGGGCGGGTCTGCTCGTTGTAGACCGCGAGCCGACGCCGCACGGTCTCCTCGTTGTCGTCGGGCCGCTGCACCAGCCGCGGCCGGTCGTCACACTGCGTGCAGTGCGGCGGCGTGCCCGGCGGCGAAGTGTGGATGTTGAACACCCGCCCGCAGCGCTCGCAGCTGCGCCGGCCGGAGATGCGCTTGATGAGTTCGTCGTCGTCGACGTCGAACAGGATCGCGACGTCGAGCGGCCGGCCGAGCTCGGCCAGGATGGCGTTCAGACCGTCGGCCTGCGGGATGGTGCGCGGAAAGCCGTCGAGGATGAAGCCACGCGCGGCGTCCGGCTGCGCGAGGCGCTCGCGGACCATGCCGAGAATCGTGGCGTCATCGACCAGCTTGCCGGCATCCATGACGGCCTTGGCCCGCCGGCCGAGCTCCGTGCCGTCGCGCACGTGGGCGCGCAGCAGGTCGCCGGTCGAGATCTGCGGGATGCCGTGCCGCTCGACCAGACGCTGGGATTGCGTGCCCTTGCCGGAGCCGGGCGCGCCGAGGAAGACGATTCGCATTTATTTTCGTGGACGCTGGAAGTCGGGACCGGGCTGGCCGTGCGTGAGGGACGGCCACGTTACCCGGCCGGTTTCGAGAGGTCAAACCGTGCGCTATCCTGCGGGCATCCCCGCCGAGGTACCGCAAACATGCCGAAAACCACCCCCAGGAACGCACTTTACGCCCAGTCCGGCGGCGTATCGGCCGTCATCAACGCCACGGCTGCGGGCGTCATCGAGACGGCGATGAAGCACCGCCGCCACATCGGCAAGCTGTTCGCGGGCCGGCACGGCATCGTCGGCGCGCTGGAAGAAGACCTCATCGACGTCTCGCGCGAGAGCCGCGCGACCATCCGCGGCCTGCGCCACACGCCGGCCGGCGCCTTCGGCTCGGCGCGTTTCAAGCTCAAGGGCATCGAGCAGAACCGTGCCGAGTACGAGCGGCTCATCGAGGTGTTCCGCGCCCACGACATCGGCTATTTCTTCTACAACGGCGGCAACGATTCGATGGACACGGCCCACAAGCTCTCGCAGATCGGCGAACAGCTGGGCTATCCCATCACCTGCATCGGCGTGCCGAAGACGGTCGACAACGACCTGCCGTTCACCGACTGCTGCCCGGGCTTCGGCTCGGTGGCCAAGTACGTCGCGGTCTCGACCCGCGAAGCCGCGCTCGACGTGGCCTCGATGGCCAGGACCTCCACCAAGGTGTTCGTGCTCGAGGTCATGGGCCGCCACGCCGGCTGGATCGCCGCCGCCGGCGGCCTCGCCGGCAGCAGGGCCGGCGATCCGCCGCAGATCATCCT
>JADLDF010000306.1 GCA_020846815.1 Gammaproteobacteria bacterium
CCTGACCCGCGGTGGCGTGTTCACCAACGACGTGATCGATGCCTACATCAATCTCAAGCTGCAGGAGGTCACGCGATTCCGGATGAGCACGCACCCGGTCGAGCTCGACATGTATTACAGCTGCTGAAGCAGCGCGGCACCGTTGTCCCGCGTGCGAGTGGCTAGGGGGAAGATTCCGGTGGCGGGAAACCGCTACCGGATCCTCTTTCTGCACCGGGAGGCCAGGCGTATGCTGGGGTACGATGTCGCCGAAGACGTTTCACTTAATCGTCCCGGTCGCGGCGGCCGCCGCGATCGTGTCGATCGGCCTCGCGGCCCGCGCGCAGACGCCGGATGCACCGGCTGCGTCCGATTCGTCGTCGCCCACGCCCACCGGGCCGACTTCGCCCGGCGGCAGGATGTACCGCTGGGTCGACAAGAACAACACCGTCCACTATTCCGACCGGCCCCAGCCGGGTGCCGAGTCGGTGCCGGTGCAGGCGCCGCAGACCTATTCCGCGCCGCGGCCGGCGGCGCCGTCGCCGGCCGCGCGCTCCGCCGCCGGCACGCCGGCCGTGACACCGGCCGCGCCGGCCTGCGGCATCATCTCCCCGTCGCCGGGCCAGGTCTTCCCGAACGTGCAGTCGGTCATGATCAGCTACCGCGGCCCCTCGGGCGGCACGGCGCAGCTGCAGCTCTCGGGTACGCTGAACGAGACGCGCAGTGCGCCCGCCGGCCAGGCCTTCACGATCGCGCCCGTGTCGCGTGGCACCTACACAGCACGGGTGTCGATCAGCGGCGAGCCGGGCGTCGCGCCTTGCGTGACGCCGCCCGTGACCTTCCACGTCCGCCAACCCTCGTTGCTCAGCCCGGTGCGCCGGCAGATGAATCGCCCGCCGGCGAACTGAGCCTGCGCGCGCCGCGCGCCGCGCCGGCCTCGCACGAGCCCCGTCCGTGGAGCGCTCCGCATGGCCGCTGAGCGCCATTTTCCCTCGCCGCTGGCGAGCTACGACCCGGCGGATCTGCTCGATGCGCTGGCCACCGGCATCGTCGTGCTCGACAGCCAGCTGTGCGTGGTCTACGCCAACGTCGCGGCGCAGAACCTGCTGGCGATGAGTTTCAGCCAGGCGCGCGGCCGGCCGTACGCGGACTTGTTCTCCGACGCGAACGGCATGATCGCGACACTGAAGCGCGCGCGCGACTCGGGCGACAGCTATTCCGAGCGCGAGGTCACGGTGCGTCCCGCAGCGACGCCGCGCGAGACGCGCGTGCTCGACATCACCATGACGCCGCTCGACGGCATGACCGGTACGCAGCTGCTGCTCGAGCTCTCCGACGAGACCCAGCGCACGCGCCTGACGCGCGAGAGCGAGCTGCGCGCCCGCCTCGACGGCAGCCGCATGATGACCCGCCAGCTCGCGCACGAGATCCGCAACCCGCTCGGCGGCCTGCGCGGCGCGGCGCAGCTGCTGGAGCGCGAGCTCGCGACGCCGGCCTTGCGCGAGTACACGCAGGTCATCATCGGCGAAGCCGATCGCCTGACCGCGCTGGTCGACTCGATGGCCGGCCCGAAGCTGCTGCCGCAGAAGAAGCGGATGAACGTGCACGAGATCTGCGAGCATGTGCACCACCTGCTGTGCGGCGAGGCGCGCGCCGGCGTGCAGGTCGAGCGCGACTACGACCCGAGCGTGCCGGACGGTGAGTTCGACAAGAACCAGCTGGTGCAGGCGCTGCTGAACCTCGCGCGCAACGCGCTGCAGGCGGTCGGCGAGCGCGGCCGCATCGTGCTGCGCACGCGCGTCGTCGGCAATGCGTCGATCGGGCTCGATCGCCACCGCCTCGCGGTGCGCATCGAGGTCGAGGACGACGGCTGCGGCGTGCCGGAGACGATCCGCGACAGCCTGTTCTATCCACTCGTGACCGGGCGGCCGAACGGCACCGGCCTGGGCCTCGCGGTCGCACAGGAGATCGTCACGCGCAACGGCGGCGCGATCGAGTTCCAGAGCGAGCCGGGACACACGGTGTTCGCGATCCTGCTGCCGCTCGAAACCCGGGAGCCCGCGCCATGAACGCACGGCCGCTGCGCGTCTGGCTGGTCGACGACGATGCGTCGATCCGCTGGGTCCTCGAGCGTGCGCTGAAGAACGGCGGCATGACGCCGAAGACCTTCGACGCCGCGGAGCCTGCGCTCGATGCGCTGCGCAGCGACGTGCCGGACGTGCTGGTCACGGACATCCGCATGCCCGGTCAGTCGGGCCTGGAGATGCTGCGCAGGATCCACGTCAGCCGGCCACAGCTACCGGTCATCGTGATGACCGCGCATGCCGACCTCGGTAACGCGGTCTCGGCCTACGAGAGCGGCGCCTTCGAATACCTGCCCAAGCCCTTCGACATCGACCAGGTCGTCGACCTGGTGCGCCGTGCGGCGCAGTCGGGCATCAGGGCCGCGAACGATACCGCGGCACCGGCGCGGATCCCGGAGCTGCTCGGGCACGCGCCGGCGATGCAGCAGGTGTTCCGCGCGATCGGGCGGCTGTCGCGTTCCAGCGTGACGGTGCTGATCACGGGCGAGTCGGGCACCGGCAAGGAGCTCGTGGCGCGCGCGC
>JADLDF010000307.1 GCA_020846815.1 Gammaproteobacteria bacterium
GCAGCAGCTTCACGGCCGGCTGCGTGGTCACGCCGCTGGTCATCGACGGCGCCGACCACTGGCTCGCGGTCATCAACGACGTGTCGGAGCGCAAGCTGCTCGAGCGCCAGATCCTCGAGGTCAGCAATCGCGAGCAGCAGCGCATCGGCAACGACCTGCACGACGGTCTCGGCCAGGAGCTGACCGGCGTCGCGCTGATGCTGCGTGGGCTGACCATGCGCATCCGGCGCAGCCATCCGGAGGCGCTGCGCGAGGTCGACGAGATCGTCGATCTGCTGAACCAGTCGATCCACAACGCGCGCACGCTGGCACGCGGGCTCTCGCCGGTATCGCTGGAGCGCGGCGGCCTGGTGCCGGCGCTACGCACCCTGGCGGTGCGCGCGCGCGAGACCTACGGCCTCGCGACGACGCTGCGCACGCGGCTGTCGCATCCGCTGCGCCTCGACGAGAGCGCCGCCAGCCATCTCTACCGGATCGTGCAGGAGGCGCTCAGCAACGCGATGCGCCACGGCCGCGCATCGCGCGTGCGCATCCAGCTCAGCGCCGACGACGTCGCGATCCGGCTCTCGGTGCACGACAACGGCCGGGGTCTGCCGCCGGAGGTACAGCGCTCCTCGGGCCTCGGCCTGCGGACCATGCGCTACCGCGCCCAGGTCGTAGGCGGGGACCTGCTGGTCGCGAACCACCGTCTCGGCGGCACGATCGTGCGCTGCGTCTGCCCGCAGGGCGCGCGCGAGCGCGTCTCGCTGTCGCATGCCCATGCCCGGGCACATGTCCGCGCGCATGCGCTGCCGACGACGGCGCGGCGCAAGCCCCACAAGAAGCCCACCGCCTAGAGCGGCGGCCCCCTCTGCTCAACGCCGGCCGCGCGGGCGGCCACCCGCCGGGATCTGCTGGGTGATGCAGTGGATGTTGCCGCCGCCGAGCAGGATCTCGCGCGCCGGTACGCCGATGACCTTGCGACCCGGGAACAGGCGCCGCAGCTTCGCGAGCGCCGCGGCATCGGTGCGCGGATCCAGCAGCGGCACGACGACCCCGCCGTTGGGGAGGTAGAAGTTGACGTAGCTCGCGGCGAGGCGCTCGCGCGCGTGGCGCGGTTTGGCGCCGGCGCGCGTCTGCAGGCCGGTGGCCTCGGCGCGGCTCATGTAGAGCGGCCCCGGCATCGGGATCTTGTGGACCCGGAAACGCCGGCCGCGGGCGTCGCGGGCGTCGTTGAGGCGCTCCCAGGCGTCGAGACAGATCTCGTGCTGGGGATCGCGCTCGTCGTCGGTCCAGAGCAGGGCCACCTCGCCGGGCGCGACGAAGCAGGCGAGGTTGTCCACGTGACCGTCCGTCTCGTCGTTGAACACGCCGTCGCCGAGCCAGACGACTTCGGCTGCGCCGGTGTAGGCCTTCAGCAGCGCCTCGATCTGCGCACCGGTGATCTGCGGATTGCGGTTGCGGTTCAGCAGGCACTGTTCGGTGACGAGCAGCGTGCCCTCGCCGTCCGAATGGATTGCCCCGCCCTCGTTGATCAGCGGCGCGCGGTAACGGTCGAGGCGCTCGACCTCGAGCACCTTGCGCGCGACCAGGTCGTCCTGGTCCCAGGGGAAGTAGAGACCTCCGCGCAGGCCGCCCCAGGCATTGAAGCGCCAGTCGACGCCGCGCACGCTGCCGGCGCGATCGACCACGCAGGTCGGCCCGACGTCGCGCATCCAGGCATCGTCGCTCCCGAGCTCGACGACGCGGACCGCGGGCGGCAGCGCGCCACGCGCGAACTCGTACTGCGCGCCCGAGGCGCCGACCGTGACCGGCTCGAAGCGGGAGATCGCCTCGGCGACCGCGGCGAAGGCGCGTTGTGCCGGCAGCGCGCCCTCGCGCCAGTTGTCGGGGCGCCAGGGCCAGAGCATCCAGCAACCCTGGTGCGGCTCGAACTCGCCCGGCATGCGGAAGCCGTCGGCGGCGGGCGTGGAATCCAGTGTGATCGACATGCGGCACATTGTATGCGAACCGGCCGCGATGCCGCTGCGATCGGCTCGGAAACGGCGCGCTGTGCTAAAATTCAGCCCGCGCTGCACGCCGGCGGCATCCGCCGCGGCACGACAGCGACGGCGGCATCTGCCGCCGCACGACAGCATGGAGATCCCGCAAGATGTCGACGGCAGCCAAAGTCACCCTCACCCCGCCCGCAGGCGGCGCGAAGATCACGATCCGCGACGGCAAGCTGGTCGTCCCGGACAACCCGATCCTCCCGTTCATCGAGGGCGACGGCACCGGCCCGGACATCTGGCGCGCGAGCGTGCGCGTCATGGACGCGGCCGTGCAGAAGGCCTATGGCGGCAAGCGCAAGATCCACTGGATGGAGGTCTACGCCGGCGAGAAGGCCAACAAGCAGTTCAACACCTGGCTGCCGGACGAGACCGTCACGGCCTGCCGCGAGTATCTCGTCTCGATCAAGGGCCCGCTGACCACGCCGGTCGGCGGCGGCATCCGCTCGCTGAACGTAGCGCTGCGCCAGCTGCTCGACCTCTACGTCTGCCTGCGCCCCGTGCGCTGGTTCAAGGGCGTGCCTTCGCCGGTCAAGGCGCCGGAAAAGGTCGACATGGTGATCTTCCGCGAGAACACCGAGGACATCTACGCCGGCATCGAGTTCGAGCAGGGCACGGCCGAGAACGAGAAGTTCAAGGAGCTGTTCAAGGCGAACTTCCCCAAGGCCTTCGCCAAGATCCGCTTCCCGGCGACCTCGGGCATCGGCATCAAGCCGGTCTCGCAGGAAGGCACCGAGCGCCTGTTCCGCGCCGCGATCGAGTACGCGGTCGTCAACAAGCGCAAGAGCGTGACCATCGTCCACAAGGGCAACATCCAGAAGTTCACCGAGGGTGCGTTCCGCAACTGGAGCTATGCGCTCGCCGAGCGCGAGTTCCCGGGCCAGACCTACACCTGGGAGCAGTGGGAGCGCACCAAGGCCGCCAAGGGCGAGAAGGCCGCGAACGAGGAGCAGGACGCGGCCAAGAAGGCCGGCAAGGTCATCATCAAGGACGCGATCGCCGACATCACGCTGCAGCAGGTGCTGACGCGGCCGGACGAGTTCGACGTGATCGCGACCTGCAACCTCAACGGCGACTATCTCTCCGACGCGCTCGCCGCGCAGGTCGGCGGCATCGGCATCGCGCCGGGCGCGAACATCAACTACGTCACGGGCCACGCCGTGTTCGAGGCCACGCACGGCACCGCGCCGAAGTACGCCAACCTCGACAAGGTCA
>JADLDF010000308.1 GCA_020846815.1 Gammaproteobacteria bacterium
GAGTCGATCTACGAGATGGTGCAGGTCGGCGAGAAGGTCACGGTGGTCAACCAGCCGTTCGTCTTCGGCTGGCACGACGAGCAGCTCTACCTGCAGGCCTACGACGTGCTCGAGGACGATCCGCGCGACTGGCAGAAGGCGCAGAAGAAGCTGATCTCGCGCTCGCTGGCGCAGCGCATCCAGGCGCAGCTCAAGTCGCGTGCCGAGTCGATCAACTGGGAGGCGGTCTCCCGGCTCGCGCACGATCCACGTGGCATCCCCGTCTCGATCTCCGCGGCCGACGCATCGATCGAGCAGGTGCTCGCGGTAGCCCCGCGGGTGCAGAACCGCGTGCCCGCCGGGGCCACCTGGGACGGCCGGTCGAACCTGCCCATGGACGAGCAGAGCTTCCAGCAGCTGCTTTCCGACAGCGATCCCGAGGCGCCGACGAGCTCGCCGGCGCGCGGCGCTCCGCCGCGTACCTGAGCAACGAGACGCTGGCCGCCGACCGCATTTGCGGCGAGAGCGGTCACGCACCCGGGCGGGGCGGGTGCGTGTGTGCGTTCCGTTCCGGGCCTGACCGGGCGGCGCATCGGGCCGGTTTCTTCCATACTGTGCGCATGCCTTCGCGTTTCCGTGCCGGCACGGCCGGCGGTCGATACCTTTTGTCCCGCAACGGCCGGGTGGTGGGAGCTGCGCTGCTGGCGCCGTTCGCCGCCGCGGCTCTGCTGGTCGGCGCGACCGGCGTTCGTGCTGCCGGAGCCGAACCCGCGCCCGCACCCGCTACCGCCGTGACGCCCGGCGAGTCCCGGAGCCCCGTGTCGACGATGAGCACAGATCCGCACTCCCTAGCGAACCTCGACGCGTTCCGCGTGCGTCACCTCGACCTGTCCCTCGACGTCGATTTCGCGGCGCGGCGGCTGTCTGGCACCGTCGACCTGCGCGTGGAGCGGCTCGACGCCGGCGCCACCGAGCTCGTGCTCGACAGCCACGACCTCGTGATCCGGCAGGTCTGGTGGATGGATTCCGGGCGTGTGCAGCGCGAGCTGCCGTTCGTGAAGGGCGCGAGCGTGCCGTCGCTCGGCGAGCCACTGCGCATCGCGCTGCCGGCCGGATCGCGCGGCGAGACCTTCGCCTTACGCATTTCGTACCAGACCTCGCCCGATGCCGGCGGCCTGCAGTGGCTCGAGCCGGCGCAGACCGCCGGCCGCACGCATCCCTTCCTGTTCTCGCAGTCGCAGTCGATCTATGCACGCAGCTGGATTCCGCTGCAGGACTCTCCCTCGGTGCGCGCCACGTTCGCGGCCCGCGTGCACGTGCCCGCGGGCTTGCGTGCGGTCATGGGCGCGAGCAATGCGCTCGCGACGCCGGCCGACGGCTGGTATCGCTTCGAGATGCCGCAGCCGATCCCGTCCTATCTCATGGCGATCGCGGTCGGTCGCATCGATTTCCGCGAGATCGGCCCGCGCACCGCGGTGTTCGCCGAGCCAAGCGTGGTCGAGGAGGCCGCGCGCGAGTTCGCGGACACCGAAAGCATGATCGAGGCCTGCGAGCGTCTCTATGGGCCGTATCGCTGGGGCCGCTACGATCTGCTGATCCTGCCGCCGTCGTTCCCCTATGGCGGCATGGAGAATCCGCGGCTGTCGTTCATCACGCCGACGCTGCTCGCGGGCGACCGCAGCCTCGTTGCGACGATCGCGCACGAGCTCGCGCACTCCTGGTCGGGCAACCTGGTCACGAATGCCACCTGGCGCGACTTCTGGCTCAACGAAGGCTTCACGACCTTCCTCGAGCGCCGCATCGTCGGCGCGCTCTATGGCGCGGATCGCGAGTCCATGGAACAGGACCTGGGCCTGCAGACGCTGCGACGCCAGCTCGCAGGCCTGCCGCCGCGCGACCAAGTGCTGGCGATCGACCTGCGCGGCCGCAGTCCGGAGGAGGGCACGACCGAGGTGCCCTACGAAAAGGGCCGGCTGTTCCTCGACTGGGTCGAGTCGCGGCTCGGCGCCGCCGCGCTCGATACGTTGCTGCGTGACTGGTTCGAGTCCCGTGCGTTCCAGTCGGCCTCGACCGAGGAATTCCGCGACTTCCTGCTGACGCGCGCCGCGACCGTCGCGCCCGGTGCGCTCGATGCCGCGCAGGTCGACGAATGGCTCTACCGGCCCGGTCTGCCGGCGTCCGCGGTGCTCAAGACCTCGGACGCGTTCACGCGCGTCGATGCCCAGCGTGCCGACTGGCTCGCCGGCCGCATCGGGCTCGACGCCTTGCCGGCGGCCCGCTGGAGCACCTACGAATGGCTGCATTTCCTCGACGGCATGCCGACCAACCTGTCGCGCGAGCGCGCCGCAGAGCTCGAGGCGCAGTTCGGGCTGAACGGCTTGCGCAATGCCGAGATCGCCTTCAGCTGGCTGCGGCTCGCGATCCGCGCCGGTTACGAACCGGCGCGGCCGCGGCTCGAGGAGTATCTGACGACCATCGGCCGGCGCAAGCTGATCCGGCCGTTGTACGCCGAGCTCGTGAAGACGCCGGAGGGCCGTGCGTTCGCGCAGCGGGTCTATGCCAAAGCGCGGCCTGGCTACCACCCGATCGCGGCCGCGTCGCTGGACCCGCTGGTCATGGGCGGGCCGGCGCCATGAAGCCGTGCCGGGCGCGCCGGCGGAGGAGCATGCGGCCGCCGTGGTGATTCCCGTCCAGGACGACAACCCGACGCGTAACCGCCCTTACGTCACCGGCACGCTGATCGCCACCTGCATCGTCGCTTTCCTCTGGCAGTTCTCTGCCGGCGGCAACGGCTTCGAGCGCAGCGTGTTCGCGCTCGGCGTGATCCCCTCGGTGCTGCTCGGGCAGTTCACGCTGCCGCCCGAACTCGACTGGGTGCCGCCGTGGATGACGGTGATCACCTCGATGTTCCTGCACGGCGGCCTCGGCCATCTGCTCGGCAACCTGCTGTTCCTCTGGGTGTTCGGCAACAATGTCGAGGATGCGATGGGCCACGGCCGCTTCCTCGCGTTCTACCTGCTGTGCGGCGTCGCCGCGGTGTTCGCCCAGGTGCTGCCGCATCCGGCCTCGACCGTGCCGATGGTCGGCGCGAGCGGCGCGATTTCCGGCGTGCTCGGCGCCTACATGCTGCTCTATCCGAGTGCCCGCGTGCTGCTGGCGTTGCCGCCGCCGTTCATCTTCATCACCATCGGCTGGTTCCGCGCCATCTGGGTGCTCGCAGGCTGGTTCGTGCTGCAGCTGCTCATGGGCTCGGGCTCACGTCCCGCCGAGGGTGAGGCCGGCGGCATCGCCTTCGGCGCGCACGTCGGTGGATTCGTCGCGGGGATGGTGCTGATACCCGTCTTCAAGCACGCCCACATACCCTTGCTGCGGCGGGAGTGAGCACCCCCCCGCACGCCGCGCCCGGGCTGGGCGAAGCATGGTAGATTCCGCGCCACCTCAGCCTGTGGCCCATCGTGGTAGAAGCGCTCCCGACCGATCTGCTCCCCGAGTCACTGGCGCCCGCAGGTTCGCAGGGCGCCATCGAGCGGGCGCCGATCGGGGTCACGGCCTTCGTCGGCCGCACGCTCAAGGGCCCGATCGACGAGCCGCGGGTCGTCGAGAGTTTCGCCGATTACCAGCGTCTGTTCGGCGGTCTCTGGCAGCCTTCGACGCTCTCCTATGCGATCGAGCAGTATTTCGAGAACGGTGGTCGACGCGCGATCGTCGTGCGCGTGGTCAATGGCGGACGTCCGCCGACGATCACGCTGCCGGCCGAGGGCGGCGGCGCGCTGCAACTCGTCGGTCTGTCGCCCGGTACGCGCGAGCACCTGCGCGCTTCGGTCGACTACGACGGTATCCCGGACGGTGAGGTCGATCGCTTCAACCTCGTGCTGCAGCGGGTCGGCGGACCGGGCCCGGGATCGGGGCTGGTCGAGGAGCAGGAGATCCACCGTCGCGTGTCGGTGCGGCCGGATGCAGGCCGCTACGTCGTCGACGTGCTCGCGCAGTCGCGGCTGATGCGCGTCGCCGGGCCGCCGCCGGCGACGCGGCCGGATCGGCCGCCGCCGGCGACGCCGGGCGGGCTGGTCGGCTATTGTGTGGCCAACAACGACGGTGACGACGGCCTGCCGCTCACCGACTACGACGTCATCGGCTCGGCGCAGGCCGGCACGGGGCTGTTTGCGCTGGGGCGTGCGCCGGCGTTCGGGCTGCTGTGCATCCCGCCGCTCGGCCGCGAGCAGGACGTCGGCGCGAGCACGCTGCTGGTCGCCGCGCGGTTCTGCCGCGAGCGCCAGGCGATGCTGGTGGTCGATCCACCGCAGGGCTGGGCGACGCCGGCCGCGGCGCTCGCGGGCATGCGCGACTGGCCGTTCCGGGCCGACAACGCGGTCATGTACTTTCCGCGCCTGGTCGCGCCGGATCGCCTGCGCGGTCGCGACGCGACCTTCGCCGCCTGCGGCGCCGCCGCCGGCATGCTCGCGCGCATGGACGAGGCGGCGCCGCCATGGACCCCGATCGAGCGCGACGGCGTGATGCTGCGCTCGCGCTTCCGTCCCGCCTGTGTGGTCGACGACGTCGTGCGTGCGCGGCTGCTGCAGGCGGGCATCAACACGCTGAGCGCGATCCGCGTCGCCCACCGCGAACCGGGCAGCGCGCGCACGCTCGCGACCGGCAACGCCGTCGCCAGCGACTGGCGCTACCTGCCGGCGCGGCGCCTCGCGCTCTGCATCGCGCAGTCGGTGGTCGCGGGCACGCGCTGGATGCTGCTCGCGCACAACGGTGAACGCACCTGGCAGCATGCGCGCGCGCAGGTCGAGGCCTTCCTCGAATCCTTCGTGCGCGAAGCGGCGTTCCCGACGGCCGAGGGCCAGCAGGAGTACTTCGTGGTCTGCGACGCGCGGCTCAACGACGCCGCGGCGCTCGCCGCGGGGCGGATCGCGCTGCTCTATGGCTATGCGGCGGCGCGGCCCGGCGAATACCGCGCCTTCCTGGTCACGCATCGCACCTCCGGCAGCCAGGTGCGCAGTGTCTCGGTCAACCGGCTCGCCACTTCGGAACGCCGGGTCGAGGAGGAGATCGAGACCGCGCTGCTGCGCGGCCTCGGCGCAGCGGACTGATCCGCCGGCCGCTCGCGCGGATCGTTGCGTGCTACGCCGCGCCGCGCGCCGTCTGTCGGTACGGCCGCTGCCGTCGCGCATGCCGGGTGGCCGCTGATGCGTCGTCGTCCGAGCATCGCAGCCCGCCGCAGCTGCCACGCCCGCAGCCGTGGCGCTCGGCATCCGCGCAGCCGCGCCTGCTCGAACCGCGGGCGAATCCGCGCAGAGCGGTCAGGCGGCGTCGCGCTTCTTCGCCTCGGGCTTGCCGGCATCCGCCGTGCCGCGCGCGCGGCTGCGCACTTGCCGCGAGCCCGCGGCGTTGCGCGGCGAGACATACATCGTGATGACCGCGCGCACCACTTCCTCGCCGCGCGCATCGACCACGGTCACGGGCACGCCGACGTTGCCGGCGTCGCGCCACTCGTTCTTGTCGAGGCGCGCGGTTGCGGTCACGTCGCCGTCGGCCTTGCGCAGGTATTCGATGGTCATGCCGCGCGGGATCCAGCGCATCGATGCCGGGATCGTCACCTCGGTCACCATGCCGGCGGCGAGCTCGCAGAGATTGCCGATCGCCATCGCGTGCACCGTGCCGAGGTGGTTCTCGACGGCGCGGCGCTTCGGAATCGTGACGCGGCAGATCGCCGGCGCGAGCTCGACGAAGCGCGGCGCGATCGTGGCGAAGTAAGGTGCGCGGCGGCAGACCGCGCGCGCGAACAGCCAGCGGCCGAAGCGGCTGCCCGAGCGTTTCTGCCATTGATGCAGCACCGGCGAGACCGAGGTCGCGCTCGTCGTGGTGAGCCAGTCGATCTGCGCCGCCGGAGCGGCGCCGGAGTCATCGGCCATGGGACGACATGAGGTAGAAGGATGCTGAGGGCGGTGGAACTCTAGTGCAGAGGCCGGCGGCGTTCAACGGAGTCCGCCAGGCAATCCTACGTCGTTTCGCGTCCGCATCCACCGCCGCCCGGTGTGAGGATCTCGAGAACGTCGCCCGGCACGGCGTGGAACGCCGCGCAGGACGGCAGCGTCTCGATCCGGCCGTCGACGTGGATGATGCAGGTGATGCCGGGCTCGCCGTCGCCGCCGCCGTCGAGCCCGGCGGCGCGCGTCGCGCGGCGGTTCGCGAGCATCGCACCCTCGAGCGGCGCGCGGAATTCGAGCCGCCGCCGGGCGCCGTCACCGCCGCGCCAGCGACCGCCGCCGCCGGATCCGCGGCGCACGGCGAACTCGCGCACACGCACCGGGAAGCGCTCCTCGAGGATCTCCGGATCCGTCAGCCGCGAGTTCGTCATGTGCGTCTGCACCGCGTCGCAGCCGGCGAAGCCGTGGCCTGCGCCCGAGCCGCCGGCGATGGTCTCGTAGTACTGCAGCGTGGCGTCGCCGAAGGTCAGGTTGTTCATCGTGCCCTGCGAGCCGGCGAGCACGCCGAGCGCGCCGTAGAGCGCATCGACGATGACCTGCGAGGTTTCGACGTTGCCGGCGACGACGGCGCTGCCGCGCGGCGGGTCGAGCAGCGAGCCGGGCGGAACGACGACCTGCAGCGGCGCGAGGCAGCCCTCGTTCAGCGGGATGGGCCGGTCGACGAGCGTGCGGAACGCGTACAGCACCGCCGCGGTCACTACCGCGCGCGGCGCGTGGAAATTGTGCCTGCCGGCGGGCGAGGTGCCGGTGAAATCGATGCGTGCACGGCCCGCGACCGGGTCGAGCAGCACCTCGACGACGATGCGCGGGCCGCCGTCGAGCGGCAGCTCGCAGCGGCCGCGGCGTGCACCGAGCGCGGTGATCGCCGCACCGACTGCGGCGGCTGCGTTGTCCTGCACCTCGCGCATCGCCTGCTGCAGCGTCGCCACGCCCCAGCGGCGTGCGGCGCGCTGCAGCTCGTCGCTGCCGCGGGCATTGGCGGCGAGCTGGGCGCGCAGGTCGGCCACGTTCTGGTCGGGATTGCGCGCCGGCCAGCGTGCTCCCGTGAGCGCCGCGCGCAGTTCGGTCTCGCGCATCACGCCGGCGGCGACGAGCTCGAAGTCCTCGAACAGCACGCCTTCCTCCGCGACGCTGCGGCTGAAGGGCGGCATCGAGCCCGGCGTGGTCCCGCCGATGTCCGCATGGTGCGCGCGCGAGGCGACGAAAAAGGCCGGCACGGTGGCGGATGCCACGTCGACGAACACCGGGCTGACCACGGTCACGTCGGGCAGATGGGTGCCGCCGTGCCAGGGGCTGTTGACCATCCAGGCGTCGCCGCGGCGCATCCGGCCGTGGCGCGCCGCGATCAGCGTGCGCACGGTCGCGCCCATGGAGCCGAGATGCACCGGGATGTGCGGCGCGTTGGCGACCAGCCCGCCTGCGGCGTCGAACAGTGCGCAGGAGAAATCGAGCCGCTCCTTGATGTTCACCGACTGCGCGGTGCGACGCAGCACCTCGCCCATCTGTGTCGCGACGTGGGTGAACAGGCCGTTGAACACCTCGAGCCGCGCGGGGTCGGGTCGTCGCGCGGAGCCGGCAGGCGGCGGCGATTTCGTCGTCGACGGCAGAGCGGTCGCCGCCGGCGCAGATGCAGCGCTGCGCCCTGGCGAGTCGTCGGCCGTGGGTGATGCTTCGGTCGAGGCTGTTGCCATCGCCGTGACCGTCGCCTTGGCTGCGGCACGCACCGGTGCCGTGATTCGCCGGGCGCACAGCGCGCCACCGGCGAGCCGTTCGGCGCACCAGCCGGGCTCGAGCACGAAAGTGGAGTGCGGCTCGACCAGCAGCGCGGGGCCCTCGATCGCTCCGTGCATCGCGGCAATCGCGATCACCGGCACTTCCCGCCAGCCGTCGAACCAGACGCGGCTCGTAGTCGCTGCCGTTGTCGTTGTCGGTGTCGCTGCTGCTGCCGTCGTCGTCTCCGACGCTGACGCCACCGATGCCACTGACGCCGCCGTTGCCGCCGCCGTCGTCACCGTCGCCGCCATTCTAGATGCCGCCGCAGCCGCGGATGACTGCCCGTCCGCGATGCCGGTGGCCGTGCCGAGCCTGCCGTCCGGCGACGGGCCGGCGAGCGTTCCGCTCAGCAATGCAGCCGAGGGCTGTCGGCGCGCTTCGACGCGCACGGCGGCGATCTCGATCCTCGCGGGGTCGGCGTCGTAGCCGAAGCGCGCACGGTGCAGCGCGACGAAGCCGTCGCGCAGCGCTGTGGGCGAGTCGCCGCAGACGTCGAGCGTCGTCTCGCTCTGCCCGTCGCGCAGCTCGTGGACCTCCAGCGTCGTGGTGGCGCCATGGCCCGGCGCCTGCGCCGGCAGCGCGCCGCAAGCCTCGTCGGCCAGTGCACGCAGCGTCGCGGCTGCGGCCGCGAAACCCGCGTCGTCGAGTGGCCGCTGCAGGCCGCGTCGCCGCACCTCGACCCAGTCGGCGACGCCGATGCCCCAGGCCGAGAGCACGCTGGCGAGCGGATGCACGAGCACGCGGCCGATGCCGCTCGCCTCGGCGACGCGACAGGCGTGCTGGCCGGCGGCGCCGCCGAAAGCGAACAGTGCGAAGCTGCCGGGGTCCTGGCCCTGGGCGATAGCCACGTGCCGGATCGCGGCGGCCATCGAGGCCACGGCGACGTCGAGAAAGCCCGCGGCCAAGTGCACGGCCGCGTCGGTAGCCGGTGTGGCCCACGACGCGACGGCCGGCGGGCCTGCTGTCGAGGCCAGCGCATCCAGCGCCGCGCCGGCCGCGGCGACGTCGATCGGTGCATCGCCGCCGCGGCCGAACACCCGCGGCATCGTCTCCGGCCGCAGCCGGCCGAGCACCACCTGCACGTCGGTGAGCGTGGCTGGCCCGCCGCGGCCATAGCAGGCGGGGCCGGGATGTGCGCCGGCCGATTCCGGCCCGACGACGCAGCGCCCGTCGCGCAGTGCGAGGATCGAGCCGCCGCCGGCCGCGATGGTGTGCACGTCGAGCATCGGTACCGCGAGGCGCGCACCGCCGATGCGGTGCTCGAAGCGGCGCGCGAAGGCGCCGTTCCACAGCGAGACATCGGTCGAGGTGCCGCCCATGTCGAAGCCGATCAGGTACGCCTCTCCGAGCGCCGTGCCGAGCCGCGCCATGCCCGCCAGGCCGCCCGCCGGGCCGGACAGCACGCTCGCCGCGGGACGAAATCCCGCGGCGTCGGTGAGCCCGCCGGAGCTCTGCATGAAGTACAGACGTGCCGCGGGTGTGAACGCGGCGAGCTGCGTCGCGAGCCGCTCGACATAGGCGCGCAGCGTGGCGGCGAGGCGTGCGTCGAAAACCGTGGTGTCGCCGCGCGGCACGAGGCGCGGCAGCGGCGCGAGCTCGTGCGACACCGAGATCTGCGCGAAACCGAGATCGCGCGCGATCGCCGCGACCTGCCGCTCGTGCGCGATGTGGCGCCAGCCGTGCAGCAGCGCGATCGCGACGGCTTCGCAACCCGCGGCCGCGGCGGCGCGCAGCGCCGCGCGCACCTGCCGCGGGTCCGGCGCGCGCAGCACGCTGCCGTCGGCATCGACCCGTTCGTCGATCTCGACGACCTGCTCGTAGAGCGGCTCGGGACGCCGCACGTGCAGCGCGAACAGCTCCGGCCGGTCCTGCTGCCCGATGCGCAGCGCGTCGCCGAAGCCGCGCGTCGTCACCCAGGCGACGCGGCTGCCACGTCCCTCTAGCAGGGCGTTGGTGATGACCGTGGTGCCGACCTTGACCGCGCCCACGGCCGCCGGTGCCGCGCCGGCGGTCGCGAGGATCTCGAGCGCGGCCTGCAATCCCGGGTCGAGCGCGTCCGCGCCGGCCGTTGCCGAGGGTACCTTGCGCACGGCCAGCCGGCCGTCGGGCGCGGCGCCGATCACGTCGGTGAAAGTTCCGCCGCGGTCGATCCAGAATTCCCACGCTGCTGACACAGGCGCTATCGTAGGCAAATCCACCGCGCGAAGGGCCGCCCCCGATGCCGCGACCGCACGTCGAGTTCCTGCACGCCCAGCAGCTGCCCTGGAGCGCGGCGCCGTTTCCCGGCGCCGGCTGGCGGGGCGTCGAGACCAAGATATTGAGCCGCGACTCCGACGACGGCGCCTGCTCGGTGCTGCTGCGGCTGCCGGCCGGCTTCGCGCGCGGGCCGCATGCGCTCTCCGCTGCGCAGGAATGGCTGCTGCTCGAAGGTGCGATGCAGCGCGGCGCGCTGCACTACGGCCTGGACGACTACGCCTGGCTGCCGGCGGAGCAGGCCGCGGACGGCTGGTCGAGCGAGCGCGGCGCGGTGCTGCTGGCGTTCTTCGATCGCGAGCCGGCCTGGCTCGAGGGGGATGCCGCCGTCGCGCCCGTGCCGGCCGGCACGCCGGCGATCGAGCGCATCACGACGCACGAGATGCCCTGGACCAGCCACGACATCGACCCGAGCGTGCAGTTCCTGCGCCTCACCCACAAGGTGCTGCGCCACGTGCCCGAGACCGGCGAGAAGACCATCCTGCTCGCGACCGGCGCGCAGACGCACCCGCAGGGCTGGCGCGAGGCACGGCTCGCGCACGACTGCGTCGAGGAGATGTACCTGCTGGGCGGGGACATCATCGGCGAGCGCGGCACGATGTACGAAGGCGCCTACTTCTGGCGTCCGCCGGGCCGCTGGCACGGGCCTTTCGGCTCGCGCCGCGGCAGCCTGTCGCTGATCCGTTTCTGCGAGGGCCGGCACCACAACATCTGGTCCGAGGACGTGCAGCCGTTCTCGCTCGAGCCGGCGCATGCGCCCGAGCTGCCACCGGAGCTGCGCGCGCGCGTCGGCGCGGCCTGGGATCCGCCGCGCTTCTGAGCGCGCCCACGCAGGCGAAGCATGGCGACGACACCGCGCGCACCGACGCGTCGCGCCCGCAGCCCGACCGCGCGGCGTGGCGTCCGCAGCAAGACGGTGCGGCGTCGCGGTCGCGCGCCTCCGGCAGAGCTGCCGGACCGCCCGCCGTTCACGGCGATCTGGCAGGCCGTGCGCGCGATCCCGGCGGGCGACTGGGCGAGTTACGGCGAGATCGCGCGCCGCGCCGGCCTGCAGTGCGGCGCGCGACTGGTGGCCTTCGCGCTCAAGCGCGCACCGGAATCGCTGCGCCTGCCCTGGCACCGGGTGCTCGCCGCCGGTGGGCGCATCGCCTTGCCGCGCGGCTCGCGCGCCGCCGCCGAGCAGGCCCGGCGCCTCGCCCGCGAAGGGTTGCGCGTCGTCGGGGGCCGGGTCCGCAGCGCCACCGCCGCCGATCCGCGCGCCGCACTCGATGCCTGGCTGTGGCGCCCGGATGGCGACTGAGACGCGCGTTGCCTAGAATCGCCACTTTTGCGAAACAGGATCGATCGTCTTGGCCACGCCCCGCTACTGCGTCTTTTCCCACGGCAAGGATTCCGAACCCTGGGGCAAGAAGATCATCGCGATGGCCGAGACGGCCCGCAGCGAGGGCTATGCGGTCGAGTCGATCGACTACCGAGGCATCGACACCGTCGAGGGCCGCATCGCCAAGCTGGTCGACGGCTGCAAGAACCTGCAGGGCGAGCTGGTGCTGGTCGGCTCCAGCCTCGGCGGTTTCATCGCCACGGCGGCTTCGTCCTTCCTGCACGCGCGCGGCGTGTTCCTGCTGGCGCCGGCGCTCTACTTGGAAGGCCTGCCGCCGCTGCGGCCGCGCGTCGTCGACTGCCCGGTGGAGATCGTCCACGGCTGGCACGACGACGTCGTGCCGCTCGAGCACAGCATGCGTTTCGCGCGCGAATACGGCGCCGCGCTGCACGTGCTCGACGACGATCATCGCCTGCACGGCTCCATCCGCCGCATCAAGCATCTGTTCGAGTTCTTTCTGATCTCGGTTGATTTGCCGCCTGAGCTGGTGGCGTAGGCGCGGCTTCTGTCGTTCACGGGGCGTCTCTGCGCGGATCGGTGGGCGCGGCCGGGGAGCGCGCATGCGAGAGGGTCTTCCGGCCGTCCGCGCGCAAAAGCCCCTTCGGAGCGAGACCGGGACGCCTGGCACCGCGCCCGACCATCGCCCGACCCGACACCCCCCCCAGCGCGACCAAGCGGTTGCAGTAACGCTACACTCCGCGCCGTGCCGTTGCCGCCGTCCATGGCCCGCGTCGATCGCGGATGAACCCGCTGCTGCGCAGGATCCTCTCGCTCTGGGTCCGGGTCGAGGTGCGCCCCGAGGAGGCGATCGGCCGCATCGGCGCCGTGCCCGGCGCGCCCGTCTGCTACGTCATGGAACGGCGCAGCCGCGTCGATGTCGGCGCGCTCGAGATCATTTGTAACCGGCATGGGCTGCCGCGTCCAGGCGGCCGCATCCTCGGGCGCGGCAGCCGCACGGTCGGCGCCGCGCTGCCGCTGCTGCGCCAGCGCGGCCTGTTCGACGCCCGCATGGAACGCCGTCCGCCGCCGGCGCTCGGCGCGATGATCGAGGCCGTGCAGGTCGATCCCGGTTTCGACGTGCGGCTCGTGCCGGTGGCGGTCTACTGGGGTCGCGCGCCGCAGAAGGAGGGCTCCTGGCTGCGGCTGCTGCTCTCCGAGAACTGGGTCTTCGGCAGCAGCCTGCGCAAGCTCCTGCAGGTGATCTTCAACGGCCGCTTCACGATGCTGGAGATCGGCGAGCCGGAGAGCCTGCGCGGTCTGCTCGAGGGCGACGCACCGGCCGCTGCGCAGGCCGCGCGCATCGCGCGCGCGCTGCGCGCGCGCTTCCGCCGCCGGCGCGCCGCCCGCATCGGGCCCGACCTCTCGCACCGGCGCACCATCGTCACGCGCGTGCTGCGCACGCGCGCGGTGCGCGCGGCCGTCGTGCAGGAGATGCGCGACCGCAAGCTCGATCGGCGCAAGGCGCTGCTCGTGGCGCGCGGCTATGCCGAGGAGATCGCGGCGAACTACTCGCACGCCTTCGTGACCTTCATGGAAGGGCTGCTGACGCGGCTCTGGAACCGGCTGTACGACGGCGTCGTATTCGAGCACGTCGAGACGCTGCGCGAGGTCTCGCGCGACGACCGCGAGATCGTGTTCGTGCCCTGCCATCGCAGCCACATGGACTACCTGCTGCTCTCCTACGCGATCTACCGCCAGGGCTACGCGA
>JADLDF010000309.1 GCA_020846815.1 Gammaproteobacteria bacterium
CCGCCGCCACCAGGAACTGCTGGAACTGCTCGGGCGTCATGCCGCCCTGCAGCCAGCGGGTCTGGATCGCGCCCGGCGCGATCGCGTTGATGCGGATCTCGGGGCCGAGCACCAGCGACAGCGATTGGGTCAGCATGTTCAGTGCAGCCTTGCTGGCCGCGTAGGCCATCGACGAGGCGATGCCGGTGACGCCGCCGATCGAGGAGTTGTTGACGACCGCACCCTTGCCCTGCTTGCGCATCTGCGGCGCCACCGCGCGCACCATCTGGTAAGCCCCCGCGACGTTGACCTTGTAGATCGCGAGGAAGTCGTCGGCGCTCAGGCCGTCGAGGTTCTCGTACGGATTGAACTTGGTCTTGGCCGCGTTGTTGATGAGGTAGTCGATGCGGCCCCACTTGTCGATCGCCGCCCTGGCCATGCCTTGGCAGGCCGCATCGTCGCCGACGTCGCCCTGGAACACGAGGGTCTCGGCGCCGTGGGACTCGCAGGTCCGGGCGGTCTCCTCGGCCTCGCTCTTGCTGCGCGTGTAGTTGATCACGACGTTGCAGCCGCGCTGCGCCAGCATGATCGCGGCGGCGGCGCCGACGCCGGTGGCGGAGCCGGTCACGATCGCGACCTTGCGGGCGGAAGCAGCGGTCTGGGCAGAGGTCATCAGGTCACTCCAGGCATCGTATGCAGTGGACCCGGTCGGCCCACGTTCGTCGTGGATGATGACGGCCCGGTCCCCGCTGCGCGAGGGGGGGCGTGCATGCGACCAAGCTAAGGTCACGCTGCGCCTTGCGGGCCGTCCCCACTGGCCTCCCACCGGGGCCGCGGTTACGCTGGCGCACCGGTCATTACGGGGTATGTAGATGGCTTACAAGGACATGCGCGCCTTCCTGGGCATGCTGGAAAAGGAAGGTCAGCTCAAGCACGTCGACGTGCCGATCGACGGCAGGCGCGGCAGCAACGAGCTGCAGTCGCTGATGAACTACGTCTGCAGCAAGAACGGCCCGGCGCTGATCCTCAACAACGTCTCCGGCTACAACACGCAGGGCGTGCCGATCGTCTTCAATCCCTTCGGCACGCGCGAGCGCACCGCCATGACCATCGGCTTCCGCGACTGGCGCGAAGCCAAGCTGCACCACGCCGGCGTGCTCGGCGACCCGGCGCGCTGGATCCCGCCGAAGCTCGTCGATCGTGCCCAGGCCCCCTGCAAGGAGGTCGTGATCAAGGGCGCCGAGAACATCGCGCTCGACAAACAGCTGCCGCACGTCTGGTTCGGCAGGGAAGGCCCGGCCTACATCACCAACGCGATCACCTTCTCGAAGGATCCGGAGAACGGCGGCCGCAACGCCGGCTGGTACCGCTTCACGCAGTTCCTCGACGCCACGCACCCGCTCGGCGGCAGCTATCCGCCGGAGCGCGCCAAGCGCGATCTCGCGGCCTTCTACTGGTGGAACCCGCCGTTTTCCGACATCGGCCGCCACACCTTCAAGGCCTCGCAGATGGGCAAGCATCTCGAGGTCGCGATCGCCGGCGTCTGCGAGCCCGCGGTGCACCTTGCCGCGGCGACCGGCTGCGCCTACGGTGCCGACGAGGCCGCGCTCGCGGGCGGCCTGCGCGGCGAGGCGCTCGAGATGGTGCAGTGCGAGACCGTCGACCTGCAGGTGCCGGCCACGGCCGAGTGGGTGCTCGAAGGGGAGGTCATCTACGAAGAGACCGAGGCGATCGGCTGGCATTCCAACCCCGTCGGCTACTACGACCGCGTGCAGGTGTTTCCGATGGTGCGCGTCAAGTGCATCACCCATCGCCGCAACCCGCTGTGGCACGCGACCATGGAGATGATGCCGCCGTTCGATCACAACTACATCGGCCTGCTGCCGGTCGAGGCCGAGGTGCTCGCCGACCTGCGCCGCAAGATCCCCGAGGTGCACGACGTCGCCGTGACGCCGAACATGTGTTATGTCGTGCAGCTCTCGGTCGACGGCGCGCAGAAGCCGCACAACGAATTCGGCAAGTACGTGATCCACGCCGTCTGGGGCTCGGCCGGGCGCTGGGGCCGCACGGCCAAGCTCGTCGTCGTGGTCGGGCCGGACGTCGACCCCTACGACATGGACAGCGTCGAGTGGGCCATCATGACGCGCTGGCAGCCGGTCAAGGATTCGCTGGTGAACCACTCGGGCCCGCCGATGGTGCTCGACCCCTCCTGCGAGAAGTCCGCGCAGTTCGGCGCGTTCCGCTCCGAGCAGATGGGCATCGATGCGACCATCAAGATCCCCGAGCGCTTCACCGAGTATCCCGAGGTGTCGAAGGCCGATCCCGCCGCCGTCGCGGCGATCGCGAAAAAGCTGGCAGGCATCGTTTGAAGACGCAGTTCGACCGGGGCTATTACCAGAAGTACTACCTCGACTCCAGGACCGCCGCCGTTTCCGCCGAGGAGATGCGCGCGCGGGCGCTGCTGATCGCGGCGTACTGCGACCACGTGGGGCTGCCGGTCAAGCGCATCCTCGATGCCGGCTGCGGCATCGGGCTGCTGCGCGCACCGCTGCTGCGCGCGCTGCCGCGCGCCAGGTACACCGGCCTCGAAGTCAGCGAATACATGTGCGAGCGTCACGGCTGGGTGCAGGGCACGATCGCCGACTACCGGCCGCGCACGCCGTTCGACCTCGTGATTTGCTACGACGTCATGCAGTACCTCGACGACCGCGACGCGACCCGCGCGCTTGCGAACTTCGCGCGCCTCTGCCGCGGCGTGCTGTTCTTCAGCGCGCTGACCACCTATGACTGGAAGCACAACGCCGACCGCAAGCGCACCGATCCGGACGTGCACTACCGCAGCGGTGAGTGGTATCGCGAGCGGCTGCGCAGGAAGTTCCGCCACATCGGCGCCGGCTTCTGGATCCGGCGCGGCGCGCCGCTGATCACCTGGGAGCTCGAATCGGCCGACTGAGGCCAAAATGGATCTGCCAAAATAGATCGGATTTCAAATCCGATCTATTTTGGCAGATCCATTTTGGCGCGGCGGCCGAGGCTGCGTGCGCTAATGGATCGTCTTCGCGATCGGCGGGGGCTGTTCGCTCTCGATGCCGAGCTGCGTGTAGGTCGTGACCGAGAAATACCAGGTGCCGCGCGGCAGCTGTTTCACGACGTAGCGGGTCGCCGCCGGATCGGGAATCGTCGCTTCGAGCTGCAGCTCGCCCGGTGCCGGGCCGACGTAGACGCGAAAGCCGGCGACCGGATCGTCCTGCGAGCCCGCTGCGGCAGCCTGCGGCTCGGCCTTCGACCAGGTGATGCTGGCCGTCCCGGGCCCGCTCGTGCGCGCTCTCCCCGGCAGCGTGGGTGCCAGCGCCGATGCCGCTGGTGGCTTGTGCAGCAACAGCCAGCCGCCGCCGGCCAGCCCGGCCATCACCACCGCGACCACCGCCGCCACGATCAACGTCCGCCGCGCGTCCGCCATGGCGAGGAGTCTAGCGCGATTTGACGACCTGCCGCTCGTCTGCCAACCGACATCGCCCGGTTGTAGGACGAGTCCTGCGGCAGCGTGCGGCGGGCGGTGACGACAAGCCTGCAGGGCAATGCCTATGGTCGAAAAAAATTGCAGACCGCGCGGGGTCGCGACTATCCCCCGACTGGCATGCGGGAGGCCTCCGCGAGATGGAACGTCACGACGAGACTCCGATAGGCACCGGCATCGCAGGGCTCGACGAAATACTCGACGGTGGTTTTCCGCCCAACGGTATCTACCTCGTCGAAGGCAGCCCCGGAGCGGGCAAGACGACGCTCGCGCTGCAGTTCCTGCTCGAGGGCGTGCACCGTGGCGAGACGGTGCTCTACCTGACCCTGTCGGAGTCGGCGGCGGATCTCGAGAGAGTCGCACACTCGCATGGCTGGTCGCTGGAAGGCGTGACGTTGCGCGAGTACTTGCTGCAGGAGCCATCGTTCGGCCACGAGCAGGTGACGATGTTCCATCCGGCCGAAATCGAGCTCGGCGAAACGCTGCGCCGCATGCTGGCCGACATCGACGAGCTGCGGCCGGCGCGCGTCGTGCTCGACGCGCTGTCGGAGCTGCGCCTGCTGTCCGAGACGGCCATCCGCTATCGGCGCCAGCTGCTGGTGTTCAAGCAGTTCTTCCTGAAGCGGCGCTGCACCGTGCTGCTGCTCGACGACCGCGGCGGTCAGCCCGACGATCCGCACATGCAGAGCGTGCCGCACGGCGTGGTGGTGCTGGAGAGCTTCCGCACGCCCTATGGCGGTGACCGGCGGCAGCTGCGCGTCGCCAAGCTGCGTGCGCGGGCCTTCCGCACCGGCGCGCACGACTACGAGATCCGCCGCGGCGGGCTCGAGATCTTCCCGCGCATCGTCGCCGCCGCCCATGCTTCGACGTTCGCGCGCGTGCGGCAGCCGAGCGGTCTCGACGCCCTCGATGCGCTGCTCGGCGGCGGGCCGCTGACCGGTACCAGCCTCATGGTCACGGGCCCGGCCGGTGCCGGCAAGACCACGATCGCCATGCTGTATGCGATCAGCGCCGCGCGTCGCGGCGAGCGCGCCGCGGTGTTCTCGTTCGACGAGACGCTGGCGACGCTGACCAGCCGCCTGGCCGAGATCGGGCTCGATACCGCGCCGCTGGCGGCCGATGGCCGCCTGCTGCTGCGGCAGGTCGATCCGGTGGAGCTCTCGCCGGGCGAGTTCGGGCATCACGTGCAGGTCGCGGTCGAGCACGATGCCGTGCGCCTGCTCGTGATCGACAGCCTCAACGGCTACCTGAACTCGCTGCCCGACGAGCGTCACCTCGTCGCACAGCTCCACGAGCTGCTGACCTATCTCGCGAACCATGGCGTGGTGACGCTGCTCGTCGTGGGTCAGCACGGTCTCGTGGGCCCGGACCTCGAATCGCCCGTGGATGCGAGCTATCTCTCCGATTCGATCCTGCTGCTGCGCTACTTCGAGGCCGGTGGGCGGGTCCGCAAGGCGATCTCGGTCACCAAGAAGCGCGGCGGCGGCCACGAGCCGACGGTGCGCGAGCTCATGA
>JADLDF010000310.1 GCA_020846815.1 Gammaproteobacteria bacterium
GCTCGCGGATCTGGCGCGCGACGACCTGGTGCGCGTGACGCTGAGCCTGCCGACGCTGGATGCGGCGCTGAAGCGCATCCTCGAGCCGCGCGCGGCCTCGCCGGCGGCGCGGCTGCGGCTGATGCGACGGCTCGCGGACGCGGGTGTGCCGGTCGGCGTGCTGGTCGCGCCGGTGATCCCGGTGCTCACGGATCACGAGATCGAGCGCGTGCTCGAGGCGAGCGCTGCCGCAGGCGCGAGCGTGGCCGGCTACGTGCTGCTGCGCCTGCCGTACGAGGTGAAAACACTGTTCCGTGAGTGGCTCGACGCACACTTCCCCGACACCGCCGCGCACGTCATGGCGCGGGTCGCGGATTTGCGCGCCGGCCGCGACAACGATCCGTGCTTCGGCACACGCATGAGCGGCCAGGGCGCCTTCGCCGCGCTGCTGCGGCAGCGCTTCACGGTGGCCTGCCGGCGGCTCGGGCTGGACGATCGCTACGGGCGCGGACTCGATACGAAATGTTTCCGCCGGCCGCACGCTGCCGATGCCGCGGCGGCCGGACAGATGTCGCTCGACTTCTAGGGAACTGATTCACCGCCGCGTGGTCCTTCTCCTCGGAAGGGTCGTGGCACATACTCGCCTTGCGTCCGGACCACGATCCTTCGCAGGGGGTTCTCCCATGAAACCACGCCAGCCGCATCGTCCGCTCGTCGCGCTGCCGGTCGTTTCAATTTGTTTCACGCTGCTCGCGGGCTGCATGCACGCGCGTATCGAAGAGTCGCGCGAGCTGCAGACGCGGATCGCCGCGGACGAGGCGGTCGTGATCCTCGCCAAGCCGCAGATCGAGGGCGCCGCAGCCGAAGACGGTTTCATGGACTGCGTCAGCCATAACCTCGGCTCCGGCAGTCGCAAGCTGCAGGTCCGTGGCAACGACGAGTTCGTCGATCAGCTGTTCCCGTGGTTCGAGCCGGGCACCGCACCGACGCGGCCCGAGGGCGTGACGACGGTGCTGTCGCGGCCCGGCGTCAGCGAGCGCGTCGCCGAGACCGGCGTCCGCTACATCGTCTGGCTCGACGGCAGCACCCGCAAGACCGATGGCGGCGGCAGTCTCGCCTGCGGCGCAGCGCCGGGCGCGGCGGGCTGCATCGGCTTCGGCTGGTGGGAAAAGGAATCCGCCTACGAGGCCACGATCTGGGATCTCAAGCAGGCCAAGTCGGCCGGCTCGGTCGGCACCAACGTCACCGGCACCTCGGCGATCATCGGCGCGGTCGTGCCGCTGCCGTTCATCGCGCGTGTCGAGGGCACGGCCTGCAACCGGCTCGCCGAGCAGTTGCGTTCGTTCTTCCGTGGTGGTGGCGAAGTCACCACTGCTGCCGCAGGTGATCCGGACACATGAAATCCGCACTTCCCTTTCGTCTGCTCGCCGGCGGCGTGCTCGCGCTGTTTCTCGCCGGTTGTCCCGAGCAGCAGGGCTCCAGCGGCGGCGGAGCCGGTCTGCCTTCGCCTGGTGGAAGCAGCGGTGGTGGCGGCAGCAGCGGTGGCAGCGCCGGCATCCCGGGCACGAGCGGCGATGGCAGCAGCGGCGGTGCAGGCGCCGGCCTGCCGGGCACGAGCGGTACGAGCGGTGGCATCAGCACCGGCGCTGAGGGCGGCAACGGCGCGGATGCCGGCAGCGGCCGGAACGATGGTCAGAGCAACGGCCAGAGCAATGGTCAGAGCAACGATCAGAACGGCGGCCGGAAAGACGACCCGAGCGGTTCGGCAGGCAGCGGCGATGCTGCAGCGGGCAGTGTGGGTCAGAGCGCCGAAGGCGGCGTCACGACCACGGTCGGTACCGGCACCGGCAGCGTCACGCGCAATCCCGACGGCTCGGTCAGCGTGAGCCTGCCGCAGGTGGGCCTGCCGGGCGTCGGCACCGATGCCGGCGGTGCTGCCGGCCTGCCGGGCGGCGCTGCCGGGCTGCCTGGAGCTGGCACTTCGGGGTCGGCTGGTGGAGTCGGTGCCGGCACGGGCGGCGTGGGCTCTGCCGGTGGAGTCGGCACGGGCGCGGGCTCGACGGGCTCTGCCGGTGGAGTCGGTGCGGGTGCAGGTGCCGCGAGTTCGGCGGGTGGAGTCGGCGCCGGCGCAGGTGCCGCGGGCTCTGCCGGCGGAGTCGGCGCGGGCACCGCCGGTGCCGCTGGTGCGAAGGCCGGCACGAGTGCGGGGGCGGGCGCTGGCGTCATGGCCGGCGGCACTGCGTCCGGGAGCGGCGCAGCCGGTTCCGCAGGCTCGGTGCTGACGCCGGACGAGCGTCGCGCGGTGCTCGACCGGCGGCTCGACGAGAGCCTCGGCAGCTTCGACAAGACGCTCGCCGGCGAACAGGCGCGCAATGCTGCGGAGCGCGACTCGCGCGCTGCGACCGGCGCCGGCTCGGCGAGCGGTGACGACACGGTGGGGGGCGGGCTCGGCGACGGCACGCTCGCCAGCGCCGGTGGCCGTCAGGGCGATCTGCGCTCCGAGAACGCGGAACGCGACGCTCGCACGGCCGCACAGGGTGGCGGCCAGGGCGAGAGCGGCGGCGGCAATGGTCAGGATCGCGGCACCGTGTCGGGTGCCGGCAGCGGCGGTCCGGATCGCAGCCGGCCCTCCGGTGAGGACGACGACATCGTCGCGCGGCGCCTGCGCCGCGCGGCCGAGCAGGAAACCGATCCGGAGCTGAAGGAGAAGCTCTGGAAGGAATACGAGGACTACAAGCGCAACGCGCGCAAGTGAGGCGCGGAGCGCCGACAGGGAAGAGACGATCATGATCGATGCCGCTTTGGTTCATCGCCCGGCGCGCCGCCCGCTCGCCCTGCTCGGGCTGCTCGCGGCGGGCCTGCTGGCCACCGGCTGCGTAGTCAAGGAGACGAAGCCGCTGCCGAAGATCGCGGCGGTGCAGTCGACGCAGCAGATCCCCGAGGACGAGCTGCTCGACGTGGCGATCCACGAGTTCGATCCCGGCCTGCCGCAGGACCTGAGCGACGAGGATGCGCTCGCCAAGCGCCGCATCTATCCCGACGTGCGCAAGGCCGAGGCCAAGATGCTGCCGGCCACGCTGCGCACCACGCTCGAATCGACGGGGCAGTGGGGCGCGGTGCGCGTCGTGCCGCAGGGCGTGCAGTTCGTCGACGTCCTCGTCGACGGGCGGATCCTGGTCTCGACCGGCACCGAGCTGTCGCTCTCGATCACGGCGCGCGACGCCGCCGGCCGCACCTGGATCGACGACAAGGTCTATCGCAGCCCGGCGGACATCGGTTCCTACCGGACCGAGGCTGCGATGCGCGCGCGCGATCCGTTCCAGAACATCTATTCGCAGATCGCGAACGACCTGGTCGCGGCGCGCTCCAGGCTCGCGCCGGCCGACCGCCGCGAAATCCGCCGCGTCGCCGAGCTGCGCTTCGCCCAGGATCTCGCGCCCGAGGCGTTCGCCGGCTATCTGCGCGTGGACGAGCAGGACGTCACGCGCCTGGCGCGCCTGCCGGCCGACGGCGACCCGTTGCTCGAGCGCGTCGAACGCATCCGCGAGCGCGATGCCGCGGTCGTCGACACGGTCGACGGCTACAACGGCAATTTCACCGACAAGCTGCACGACTCCTACGGCGGCTGGCGGCGCACCAGCTACGACGCGATCGAGAAGGAGGATCGCGCCAGGTCGCAGGCGCGCACCCGCTCCGTGCTCGGCGCGGCGGCGGTGCTCGCCAGCATCTTCGTCTCGGGCAACTGCGCGGCCACCGACTACAACTGCCAGCGCATGGAGAGCGCGGCACGCACTGCCGGCGCGATCGGCGGCACGGCGGCGGTGCTCTCGGGCATCAAGAAGTTCTCGGACGCGAAGGTCGCGGCTCAGGAAGTGCGCGAGCTCGCGACCAGCTTCCAGAACGAGGTCGCGCCGCAGGTGGTCGAGCTCGAGGGCCGCACGCTGAAGCTGACCGGCACGGCCGAGGAACAGTACCGGGAATGGCGGCGGCTGCTCGCCGAAATCTACCGCGAGGAGACCGGCGGCACCGCGACGCCGGTCGGCTCGCCGACCGTGGCGCCGACCACCGCGACGCCGCCGGCCACGACGATTCCGACTGCGACGCCTCCGACCACGACGACGCCGGCCACGGCGCCAGGAACGGCCACCGTGCCCGAACAGGCCGCGCAGGATCAGGTCGCAGCGCCCGCTGCCGGTCCTTAGTCGTACAATCCGGTCCGCATGCTGACTCTCGAAAAGAGTGCGGAGCTCTGCGGACGTTTCACGCTGATCGAGCGCATCGGCACGGGCGGGCAGGGCGAGGTCTGGCGGGCGCACGACGCGACGCGGCACGAGGACGTCGCGCTGAAGGTGCTGCATCCCGAGGTCGCGCGTTCGCCCGAGGCCTGGGAGAGTCTGCGCCACGAGTACGCCGTGGCCCAGCGTCTCGGCCACCCCGGCATCGTCGAGATCGGCGAGCCGGTGCGCGACGACGCGGCGACCGTGCTGCCGATGACGCTCGCGACCGGCGATCTGCGCCGGCTGCGCGGCGAGCCGTACACGCGGATCGTGCCCGCACTGCTCGAGATCGCGCGGGCGCTCGATCACGCGCATTCGCGCGGTGTGATCCATCGCGACCTCAAGCCGAGCAACGTCCTGATCGACGTCGAGGGGCACATCAACGTATCCGACTTCGGCATGGCCTCGCTCGACGGCGCGGTGCCGCACGCCGGCATCGGCTCGCCGTTCAGCGCCAGCCCGCAGCAGATCGAAGGCGAGCCGCCGACGCCGGCCGACGACGTCTACGGTCTCGGCGCGCTCGCCTACGAGCTGCTCTCGGGCTACCCGCCGTACTATCCCGATTTCGACGCGCGCGCGGTCATCGGTGCACCGGTGCCGGACCTGCAGCCGATCCATCCGGCGCCGCCGCGGCTGCTGCGGCTGATCATGCGCATGCTGGCCAAGGACCCCTCCGAGCGGCCGTCGTCGATGGACGACCTGCAGGAGGAGCTGCACGCGGCGCTGCAGGATACGGTCAGTGCCGGCGAAGGCGCGGCCGGCGAGCCGCCCGGCGACCTCGACGACACCGCGACCTCGGCAGCGCTGCAGATCGAGGCCGATCCGGCGCTCGTGGAGGCTGAGGCGGGCGAGCCCGGGCGGCCACTGGTTGCGCCGGTCGCGGCGCCGACGGTGGCGCGCTTTCCCGAGCCCGGTGACGACGACCTCATCGAGAGCGGTGCGGAACCCGAGTCCGCTCCGGCCGAAGCCGCCCGCGGCTCCCGGGCGGCTTCGGCATTGAAGTGGGCCGGCCTCGCGGCGCTTGCTGCGGCGCTGGTCGGCGTGTTCGTGTTCCTGCCACGCATCGCCGAGCAGCGCGCTGCGCAGATCGCGCCGCCGGTCGACGACGACGCGCCGCAGCCTTCCGCTCCGGCGCCGCAGGTCGCGGCACCGGCGCCGGATCCGCAGCAGCAGTTCGCCGCGCTGCGCGAGGGTTTCGACACGCGGCTCGCCGCGCTCGAACAGCGCGCCGCCGCGATCTGGGGCGGGCCGGCGTTCGCCGGCGCCAAGGCGCTCGGCGCCGACGCGGTGGCCGCGCTCAATGCCGGCAACGTCGAGATCGCGTTCGACCGCATCAAGGTCGCGACGCAGCGCCTGGAGCGGCTCGCGGGCGAGGCGCCGGCCGCGGCACTGTCGCAGGTCGAGGCCGGCGAGCGCGCGCTCGCCGCCGGCCAGACCCTGGTCGCGCGCCAGGCTTTCGAGCTGGCGCAGCAGATCGAGCCCGGCAACGCGCACGCGGTCGCCGGCCTCGAGCGCAGCGGCGGTCTCGCGCCGGTGCTGCCGGTGCTCGCCGAGGCCGAGTCGGCGCTCGCGGCCGGCAACGCGGCGCGCGCGGCCGAGCTGTTCGGGCAGGTGCTTGAGGGCGATCCGCAGAATGCCGCCGCGACCGCCGGCCTGCAGCGCGCGCGCGCCGCGGTCTCCGACGAGGCCTATGCACGGCAGGTCGGCGACGCGCTCTCCAGCCTGCGCGCCGGGCGTTACGACGAAGCTCGCCAGGCGCTCGAGCGCGCGCGCGTGCTGCGTCCGCGCGCGCCCGAGGTCGCCGCGGGCTTCGCGGAGCTCGCCTCGGCGCTCGCCGGGCGCGATCTCGCCGGCGCGCGGGCCCGCGGCGCGGAGCTCGAGGCCGCCGAACGCTGGGCCGAGGCGCTCACGGTCTACGAAGGCGTGCTCGCCCAGGATCCGAGCGTGGAGTTCGCGCGCGCCGGCCGCGAGCGCGCCCTGCCGCGCGCGGAACTCGCACGCGGCCTGCAGAGTCTGATCGACAGACCCGAGCGCCTCGCCGCCGTCGAAGTGCGCACCGAGGCCGCGCGGCTGCTGGCCCAGGCGCGGGCCGTGGCCGTTCCGGGTCCGCTGCTGCGTTCGCAGCTGGGCAGGCTCGAGGCGCAGCTACCGCTCTACGAGAAGCCGGTCCGGGTCGCGCTGGAATCGGACGGGCTCACCAGCATCGCGATCCAGCGGGTCGGGACGCTGGGCAGTTTCGCGAGGCAGGAGGTCGAATTGAA
>JADLDF010000311.1 GCA_020846815.1 Gammaproteobacteria bacterium
CGCAGTACGCGAGCCTCGCCAACCTCGCCGAGACCGGCGACCGGACCGTTGCCGACCTGCGCATCGGCCTGAGCTCGCCGAGCTGGCAGCTGACCGCGTTCGTCACGAACCTGTTCGACGACGACACCGCCGAGGGGCTCAGCCCGTTCCTGAACCCGCAGACCGGTGCCCGGAACTTCATCGTCAGCGTGCCCGATCCTCGCCAGTGGGGTCTGCGCGTACGATATTCGTTTTGACGCATCGGAACGAAACCATGAAGCCATCCTCCGCATCCCGCCTCTCCCGCCGCCGTTTCGTCGCCGCGGCCGGCGCGACGGCCGTCTCCCTCTCGTTCACGGGGCGGGCACGGGCGGCCGACGGCCGCCACGACGTGGCGATCGTCGGCGCCGGTCTCGCGGGGCTGAACGCCGCGATGATCCTCAGCGAGCTGGGCGCCGACGTCGTGGTGCTCGAAGCGGGCGAGCGCGCCGGCGGGCGCTGCCTGACCAAGGACCACTGGCATCTGCATCCCGATCTCGGCGGAGCACAGATCGGCCGCGATTACGCCCGCGTGCTCGACACGGCACGCCGCCTCGGCGTCAAGCTCGGACCGGGTGCGCACGTCAACGCGCCCTACTCTTTCGTGATCGGCGACACGCTGATCGCAGCCAAGGACTGGGCGAGCTCACCGCTGAATCGCCTCGAAGGTGCCGAGCGCGCGGTGCCGCCGCACGCCCTCGGAGGCCATTACGTCGAGGGCCGCACGCCCTTCAAGACGCTCGACGGCTGGCTCTCGCCCGAGGCCGCGCAGTACGACCTCTCGCTGGCGCAGTGGCTCGACCGCCAGGGCGCCTCGGTGGAGGCGCGGCGCATCATCCGCGAATCCCAGGGACGCCCGCTGGAATCGCTGTCGGTGCTGCGCATGATGCAGGAGGCGACGCGCGGCAAGATCAGCCTGGCGCAGTACGACCCGCGCGAGTTCGAGGGCAAGGACCAGTTCGAGCGTGCCGCGATCACCTCCCAGCACGTGGTCGGCGGCACCTCGCGCCTCACCGACGCCATGACCGCCTCGCTCGGCGAGCGCGTGCGCCTCGGCAAGCTCGTCGAGTCGATCGACCTGCGCCGCGACGGTGCGGCACTGCGCTGCGCCGACGGCTCGCGGGTGCGCGCGCGCTTCGTTCTCGCGGCGGTACCCTTCACCGTGCTTCGCAGGATCGCGATCACGCCGGCGCTGCGCGGCGACCAGGCCGATGCCGTGCGGCGCATGCCCTACGGCAACCAGAGCCAGGTGTGGCTGCGCATCAAGAAGCCCTACTGGGAAGCGGACGGCATCGAGGCCTCGATGTGGACCGACGGTCCGTTCAACCTGATCCGCCAGCAGCTCGAGTCCGACGGCTCGCGCGAGCTCATGAGCGTGCTCGCCTTCAGCGAGAAATCCGTGAAGCTCGACGCCATGCCCGAGGCCGAGCGCGGCCGGCTCGCGATCGCCGAGATCGAACGCGTCCGCCCCTCGACGCGCGGCGTGTTCGAGTTCGTCGGCGCCCACTCCTGGGAGCTCGCGCCGCATCAGCGCGGCTGCAGCTTCCAGATGGTGCCGGGGCGTGCCTATGCCTGGTCGCAGAACATGGCCAAGCCGCACCTGTCGCTGCATTTCGCCGGCGAACACCTGCGCCGGCTGGAAGTGGGCATGGAAGGCGCCATGGAGTCGGGCGAGCGCGCCGCCCGCGAGATCGCCGAGCGGCTCACGGCCTGAGCATTGCAGTGCCCGCGTCGCGCCGCCGCCGTTATCGGCCGTGGCCCCTTTTTGAATAATCCCCACCCATCACTGACGAAGGAGACAGCGATGGACGTGGAAGTGGAACAGATGGAGGGAACGATGGCGATGCCCGGGTCACCCCTCATTCGCCGGCGGCCGGCACCCCGGCCGGAATCCCCGTGCCTACATCGGAAAGCTCCTGGTCCTCGGCGTTCGTCAGCCAGACCCGGTCAACCGCGGGTTTACGCCGCGGCGTCATCTTGCGCGTGCTCTTGCTCGTAGCCAAGCCGGCCCGCTTGCCTGCACTCCTGAGTGCGCTCTTCTTGGCAGACCGTTTTGCGGCGCTCTTATTCGGGGCCGCACGGGCAGTGGCCGCCGTCGCGCGCCCCTTTCCCAATACACTTCGCCGGCGCGTCCCGACCGTCCTTCTGGCAGACTTCTTCTTTCGTCGCGTCGTAGCCATCGCGTGACTCATGTGGCTGGATTCTGCGGGACTACACCAAGCGCGTCCGGCCCGTCACCTTGGCTTGCGGAATTTCAGTAGGAAATTGTCCGCTTCGCCAATCGCAACGTACTTCTCGCGATCCTTGTCGCCTAGGGCAAGCGTCGGCGGCAACGTCCAGACGCCCCTCTCCCAGATCTTGGTATCCCTCGGATTGGCGAGGATCTCGGAGGACTCGGCAAACTCGAAGCCCGCCTGCATCGCCAGACGCTTAGTGTAGTCCTCGCGTACGTAACCACTCGCCGCCTTCGGATCCTGTGGTTGGTTGGTCGGCGCGCGATGCTCTTCAACGACCAACACGCCACCGGGCTTCAGCGCGTCGTAGAACGCCCTGAAGGCTTCCTCGGCGAAGCCGGCAGCCATCCAATTGTGAACGTTGCGGAAAGTTAGCACGAGGTCGGCGGCGCCGGCGGGCGCGACCTTGGACGCGCCCTTGCCGAAGTCGCTGACCTTGACACTGCCCCAGCTCGCCGCATTCTTCTCGAGCTTCTTCGCCCAGTCATCGGCCGCCGTCGCGGCACGCTCGCTCGCAACGCGTGGCGTAATGGCAGTGTAAAAAGTGCCCCGCTTGGCGAGGTAGGGTGCGAGGATCTCAGTCCAATAGCCGGCCGCTGGCGTAATCTCGACGACAGTCATGTCGGGCTTGATGCCGGCGAAGGTCAGCACCTCGGCGGGCTTGCGCGCGGCGTCGCGGGCGGAAAACTGCGAACTGCGCGCGGGACTCGCCACGATCGCGAGCAGCGCCGGGTCCGGCGAGTCCTTCGCCTGCGCCGGGAGTGCGAACGGCAGGGCGAGCACCAGGCAGGTGGCGATCAGGGCTGTGCGCATGGACGAACCTCCTCGATTTGGAAGCCGCGATTCTAGCCTGATGTTGCGCACTACGAGCCGGGCGGTCGACAACCTCGGTCCGCTGGCGCACACAGCGCAACCCGTTGTGCGCCGCTGACGAATTGGCAATCCCCGGCGAGCACCGGTAGAGTCTCGGCCCGATGACGTTCACGACCAAAGTGCGGAAATCGAAATCCAGGCCGGGCCGGTGGGCCGCCTCGGGTCGTGCTGCGCTGTAACCATCGCATCGCGTTTCAGCAGAACCCAGGCCCCGCCGGTGACGTCGGGGCCTTTTGCTTGCTGCCAGCCGTCTGCCGCTGACCTGCTGCGTGGGCATTGGTCTTCAGGATTATTGGATAGATAGGAAGCTTTCTGCATGAAAAACATCAGCATTGGCATCGTCGGTGCCACCGGGCTCGTCGGCACGGCGATGCGGGAGATCCTTGAACAACGCGGCTTCGAGGCGGACCGCATCCGCTACTTCGCCTCGGCGCGCTCGGCCGGTACGACCCTTCCCTGGCACGGCGCGCCGGTGGTGGTCGAGGACGCGACCAGTGCCGACTATGCGGGTCTGGACATCGTGCTGTTTTCGGCCGGTGGCGCGACCTCGCGCACGCTCGCCGGGACTGTCGCCGCGGCCGGCGCGATCGTCGTCGACAACTCCTCCGCCTGGCGCATGGATCCGCAGGTACCGCTGGTGGTGAGCGAGGTCAACGCGCATGCGCTCGACTCGATCCCCAAGGGCATCGTCGCCAATCCGAACTGCACCACCATGGCGGCGATGCCGGTGCTGAAGCCGCTGCATCGCGAGGCCGGGTTGATCCGGCTGGTCGCGTCCACCTACCAGGCGGTATCTGGTGGCGGCGTTGCGGGCGTGACGGATCTCGAAACACAGGTCGCCGCCACGGCAGCGAAGTCCGCAGCCCTGGCTGCGCGCGGCGATGCGCTCGAGTTCCCGGCGCCGCGCAAGTTCTCCGCGCCCATCGCCTTCAACGTGCTGCCCTATGCCGGCGCCTGGGCGGGCGACGAAGGCTGGACCGACGAGGAGCTCAAGCTCACCAACGAGAGCCGCAAGATCCTCGAGATCCCCGACCTGAAGGTCGCCGGCACCTGCGTGCGCGTGCCCGTGTACACGGGTCACTCGCTGTCGATCAATGCCGAGTTCGCGCGGCCCATCAGTGTCGAGCGCGCCAGGGAACTGCTACGTGCCGCGCCGGGCGTCGAGCTGATCGACGTGCCGACGCCGCTGCTGGCGGCGGGCCGCGACCCGAGCTACGTCGGCCGCATCCGCCGCGACCCGACGGTGCCGCATGGCCTCGCACTGTTCGTCTCGAACGACAACCTGCGCAAGGGCGCGGCGCTGAACGCGGTGCAGATCGCCGAGCTGCTGGCCGCGCGACGACGCCACGCCAACTGACCGATCGCGGCTGGCGTGCTGGCCGCGCAGCGCGCGACGCCCGGCTCAGCGGAAGTGCGGCATCACGTCGGTCGCGAACAGCGTCGCCTGCTGCACCATGGCTGCCTGTCGTGCCCCGTGCGGCTGCGCGACCGGCGAGCCGCCGAGCTGGTAGACGTGGTCGAGGCCGAGGTCGACGAGTTCGCGCAGCCGCGCCCGGCATTTCGGCGGCGGGCCGCAGATCGAGAACCACTCGACGAAGTCGTCGGGCACGGCCTGCAGGTGCGAGCCCGTCTCCTGGGCATGGCGCTGCATGTCGTAGCCGCTCTGCATGACCTCGGCGACGGCACGCAGCCGCGGCGGCAGATGATCGAGCGGCGCGTCCTTCATGCCGGCAAAATGCGCAACCATGCCGCTGATCATCCGGCCGAGCTGGATCGCCCGCTGCTCGTCCGGGTCGCACACCAGGTTCACGTAGGCGCCGATCCGCAGACTGTCGCGTGGTCGACCGGTCGCGGCCAGACGCGCGCGGGCGATGCCCATCGCCCATTCGATCCGCTCCGGTGCGCTGCCGACCGCGAAGCTGACGCGATCGGCAGCATCGACGGCCATCTCGATGGTCTTCGGTCCCGTACAGGCGACATCGACGGGCACCGGCGCGATCTCGGCCGGGTCGAGCCAGCGCAGCCGCGAGGCCGTGCCGTCGCGGTCGACAGTCTCGCCGCGCTGGTAGGCGCGCAACCGCTCGACGAAGCGTCGCAGCTCCGCGGTCGTGGCGCTGCGCCGGCCGATGTGCGCGGCCGAGGAATCGCCACGTCCGATGCCGCAGATCGCGCGGCCGCCCGACTCGGCCTGCAGCGTCGCGAACGCGGTCGCCGTCACGGCGACGTCGCGGGTGAACGGATTGGTCACGCCGGTGCCGAGACGCAGCCGCGTGGTCGAGTGCGCGGCCAGCGAGAGCTGGCCGATCGGGTCGGGGCCGAGGTTCTGGGTGTCGGGACAGAGCAGCAGCTCGAAGCCGAGTGCCTCAATCTCGCGCGCCAGCCGGGCGGTGTAGCCCGGCGAGGCCTCCATGACGATGCCGAATTCCACCGTACCGCCCTCCTGCTGTGCCTGCGACCATGATGACGCCGCGGGCAGCGCAGCGGCAGCCGCGACGACGCCACGCCCAGCCCGCGGGCCGCGGAGCCGACTGCGCCGTCGACAGCGACGCGTCGTCGCTGTCGTAGCGCTCCTGCCAGAACAGCCCGTCGACGCCCCAGCGCAACCGGCCTTCGGCGTTGCCGAGCCGCAGCTCCTGGCTGAGCTGCTTGGCGTCGACCTTGATGTCGGTGATGAAGATCGCCGAGGACGGCTCGGCCGTGCCGGCGCTCGGAGAGGTCACGGCTGTCGGAACGAAACCGTAGAAATCGGCGTCGGCGCGACCGAAGCTCTTCGCGCTGGCGTAGCCCGTCCAGTTCGACGGCGTGGCCCAGTCGAGGTCGATTTCGCCGACCAGGCTGACGACCAGGGGCTTCAACTGGCCGGCCTCGAAATCCTTGTTGGTCAGCGGATCGACGCTGATCCGGATCGCGTTGCCGGAGGTGTCGATGGTGCCGAGGGTCGGAAAGCGCCAGGTGGCCGGCAGCGCCGCGGCGCCGGGCGGAATGCCGAGACGCAGGCCGACTGCGTTCGCCGGCAATGCGCGCAGCTCGGTCTCGCCATTGGCCGTACCGAAGTAGTACGACGGCCGCGACTCGATCTTGTCGTCCGAATACGAGGCGCGCAGCGTGAAGTCCGCCGAGAAAGCGGTGATAGTCAGCGGCACGTCCTGGAGGTTCTCCTCAGGTCTTGCGGGCCGTGACCGTGACTTCCTCGAGCTGGGCCTGGGCGATCGCGGTGCCCGAGACCGCAGCGGCGACCGCGGCGGCCACCAGTGCGCGCGCCGCACCGTTCGTCTTGCTAGACATGAGTCTTTCCCCCTGGATACGAAGACTTCCAACACAGAGTCAAGTGTTTGTTTCCCGCCATCGTCGGATATCTGGCGGTCACGGGAAAAGTACATTACCTGATGCGAGTCATTGGCATCCTTGATGGCAGACCACGGCGCCGCACCCGGTCTCCGTTCCAACTGTCTGAATGAATGGCAGTTTCCAGCCACGAACCAGGCTTGCAGGTCGATACCGCCGATGCTTGCAGGATGCATGTCGTATCGGTAGGTGAACCCAGTGAGCCGGCACGACGCGGACGACGACCAGAGGCGGCGAAGCCTGCCGTCCGCGATCCCGTTGCGTCGAGGACACAGGTGGTGCCGTCAGGCTCGCCGATCGCGTGCCGCATGGCTGCGTGGCAGCGCGACGGGTCGCCACGATTCGCCATCTTCCTGCCCGCGCCGCGCCCGCTCGGCCCGTCAGCCTTCCCGGATCGCCCACGCGGCCTCACCGGGGAACGACGATGATCCTGCGACGCTTCGACGCCGATTCCGTGCTGATCAAGGGCGGCCTGATCGGGCTGCTGACCTTGCTGCTGCTCTGGCCGCTCGGCCGCATTTCCGGACTGGTCGCGGAACGCGCCGCCGTGCGCGACCAGGCGCGCCAGACGATCGCCGCGCGCGTCGGCGCGCGCCAGTGGGTCGCGGGCCCGGTGCTGCGCGTGCCGGTGCAGCGCCGGCGCGCGTTCACGTCGCCCGGCGCGATGCCGTCGCCCGCGATCCAGGCCGGTGCCGCGGGCGCGGCGGCGGCCGCGAGCCCCGCAACGACGACCGACCTGCCGCTCTGGGAAAACGCCGAGCCGGTCTACCTGCGCTCCACCGAGCTCGATGTCCAGGGCAGGATGCGGGCGGCGGACCTGCGCAAGGGGCTGCACCGTGTGCCGACCTACGAAGCGACGCTGCTGCTGCGCGGCCGTTTCGACGCACCCGGGACCCTGTCGCGCAGCATCGACCCCGCCACCGAACGCCTGCTGTGGGACGACGCACGTGTCGTGCTGCCACTGTCGGCGCTGGAGTCGATCCGGCGCATCGAGCGCTTCACGCTGGACGGTGAGGCGCTCGAGACCGCGGGTGACGGCTTTCTCGATCAGCGCGCGCTCGCCGGGCGTGCGCCGCTCGACGAGGCTCGACGCCAGAAGGACCTGCAGTTCGAGATCGCTCTGGCGCTGAGCGGCAGCGAAGCACTGCGGCTCGTGCCGCTGAGCGCGGCGAGCCGGTTCTCGCTGCAGGGCAACTGGCCGCATCCCGACTTCGACGGCGCCGAGGCGACGGCGGCGCGCGAGGTCACCGCGCAGGGCTTCGATGCGCAGTGGACCTCCACGCGCCTGCGCTGGATCGTGCCGCCGTCGTGGCGCGGCGCGGCACTGACCGCGCCGGAACTGCTGGCCGCGGGTTCCGGAGTGACGCTGTTCCAGCCGCTCGACGTCTACGCGCTGAACTACCGTGCCGTGCACTACGGCGTGCTGTTCATCGCCATGACCTACCTCGCGCTGTTCGCCTGGGAGTACGCCAGCCGCGGCGTGCGGCTGCACGCCATGCAGTACCTGCTGGTGGGGCTCGCGCTCGCCGTCTTCTTCCTGCTGCTGCTGGCCCTGTCCGAGCACGTCGGTTTCGCCATCGCCTACGCGCTCGCCGCCACCGCGCTGGTGCTGCTGATCGGCTACTACGTCGCCGGCGTAGCGGCGAGCAAACGGGTCGCCGCGGTCGTCGCGGGAGCGCTCTGCGCCGGCTATGGACTGCTCTATGCGATCCTCGCCTCGGAGGACCAGGCACTGCTGCTCGGCGCGCTGACCGTGTTCGTCGCGCTGGCGATGCTGATGATCGCGACGCGGCGCTTCGACTGGCGCACGCCGCGGTCGCCGCAAGCCCCGCCCGCCGCCGATGCTGCTGCTCAGGCGATCGGCCGGTAGCGCACGCCGCCGTCGTCGCGGATCGATTCGACCAGCCGGACGCGCTCGATGGTCCAGAGGACCGTGCTCCAGCGCAGCCCGGAGCGCACCGTGCCCACGTCGCGCGCCAGCGTGACGTGCGGCACGAACGGCCGCGGGTCGCGCGCGAAGCCGAGGCGGTCGAGGCGCTGCCACAGGCCGTCGACGATCGCCGTGGCGCGCGCCACGGGCTGGCCGGAGGTCGCCGCCAGCACCTGCGGCTTGCGCCAGAACTCGAGGCGGTCGAAGGCGATCGTGAAAGGCGCCACGGGCCCGGCGAGCGCCTGCAACCGCTCGCGGCGCGCGCCGTCGACGCCACCGAGGAAGGCCACGGTCACGTGGAAGTTGGCCGGCTCCACGGGGCGCCCCGCCAGCGGGAACAGGCCGGCGCGCGCCGCTTCGAACGCGGCTCGCGTCGACTCGTCGGGCCAGAAGGCGAAGAACAGACGATGCACCTGCAACGGATCCTCCACGCATCGGACAACGGCCGCGATCCCGGGCCGCGGCAGAGCAGCCGATCGCGCTAGCGTCGGGCCGCGGACAGGGAGGATAGCCGATGATGCAGACCAGCCCCCGGGCACGCGGACGAGAGAATCCCGGCGCTGCAGGTTCCCAGGCGTTGCGTTCCGCGGCGCGCGATCCGCGCATCAAGTTCGTTGGCGGCTTGGGCGCGCCGGGACGCGGCCCGCGCATCGCCCGCGCGCTCGGCGCGACGGTGCTCGCGCTGCTCGCGGCCTGTGCCGCGCCCGGCGGCGGGCGCATGCACGACGATCTCGATCCGTCGCTCGCCTTCGACGTCTCGGACTACGGTCACCTCGGTTATGACGCTGCGCGCGGGCGGCCGAGCGAGCGCGGCCCCGTGCAGCAGCAGTACCGCGGCACCTGGGATCTGTGGCAGCCGCCGAACGGTGATCCGGGCGTGGCCCGTTTCCTCGCCGACAAGGTCGTCGAATCGCTGGGCGCCGCAGCGACTCTGCCGCAGCCCGCGAAGGCCGTGCCCTTGCACCGACTCGAGGTCGCGGCGCGCTGAATGGCAGGCGCCGGTCGCGAACGCGGTGCGGCGACCAGGCGGCCAGGTAGCCGGCGGCCGGTGCACCACATCGCGGCACGGCGCAGCCGCGGCCACGGGCAGGCACCGGACCCTCTGGCCCGGCGCGCCGCTCAGCGAGGCTCGCGCACCAGCTCGAGCCCGGTGCGGGAGAGATAGTCGGAAATGCCGTCGATCTGTGCGCGCTCGAGCGGCCTCATGAGATCGAGGTGCAGCGCGCCCATGTTCGGCCGGCGCTCCTCGACCGCATCGAAGAACTGGCGGAACAGGTAGGCGTAGTGCTGGCCGGAAAGGCGCGGGATGCCGCGCTCGGCGGCGCCCTCGCCCAGCGGCCCGTGACAGCGCTCGCAGCGGTCGAAATAGGTGGCGGCACCGACGCCGAGGTTCGAGCCGTCGCCATGTCCCGGGCCGAAGCCGCGCGGCAGCGTCGAGACGAAGGCGGCCACGTCGGCGAGATCCTGGCCGCCGGCCAGATGTCCCATGCGCGAGGCATGCTCCATGCGGATGTCCCAGCGCCGGCCGTGGCGGTAGTCGACGAGCTGCTTGGCGATGACGGTGTAGTGCTGGCCCGCGATCACCGGCACCGAGCCGTCGGCGACGCCACGACCATCGACACCGTGGCAGGCGCCACAGGGCGCGTACAGCTCCTCGCCGCGCCGCGGGTCCGGCGTTGCCAGCATCGCGTCGCGCAGCTCGACGCGCGCGCTCGCGCGCGCGCGCGTGCCGCCCGGCTGCGCCACGCCCGGTGGCGCGGGCCGCCCGGGCTCGGCGGCGGGCGGCGGCGCGGCCGGCCGCAACGGTGCATCGGCAGCGCCAGCGGCGCCGCTCGCGGCATCCGCCGCCAGTGGCCGCGGCGCCGCGCCGAGCGCGGCCGCCATGGCAGCGAGCGCCGTCGCGATCGCGAGCAGCCACCAGATGTTGCGCTTGTGCGTGGTCATCGCGTTCACCTCGTGCATGGCACGCTTCGCGGACGATCCTACGAACCGGCCGGGGACTGCCCATGCGCAGTTACCGAGAGCGGGCCTTGGTCCGCGGCCGCCACGCCCGCTATCCTGACGCATCGACCGCCACGACGCAGCGGCCTCGCCGCTGCGCCGACCGCCGGTCGTCACCCTGCGGTCGCACTGCCCCTCCACCCATGAAGCTACCGGCCCCGCCGCGCCGTCTGCGCCCTGCCCCACCGAGGGTGCCGCAGATCGTGCTCGGCTGCGTGGTCGGCGGGGCGCAGCACGGCCAGCATCGAGCACGGCGCTAGTCAGAACCATGCGGGCATCGCGCGTCCTGCTGGCCTGGTGCGCGATCATCGTCGCCGAGTCGGTGCACGGCACGCTGCGCGAGCTGCTGCTCGCGCCGCGCATCGGCAGCCTGCTGGCGCGCCAGCTCGCGGTGTTCACCGGCATCGCGATCATCTTCGTGATCGCGCTGTCGCTGGCACGCTGGATGGGCTGGAGGACGCGACGCGAATGCCTGCTCGCCGGCCTCGCCTGGGTGATGCTGACGGTGGCCTTCGAGATCGCCCTCGGCCGCCTGGTGTTCGGCCATGGCTGGTCGCGGATCCTCGAGGACTATGACCCCTCGCGCGGCGGCCTCATGAGTCTCGGGCTGGCCGCGATGGCGCTGACGCCCTGGCTCGCGGCGCGGCTGCGCGGCCAGCTCGATACCGCCGCGGACCGCTGAGCCGCGCACCCGCTTCGTGCACGCCACCTCGCGGATGACGGCAGCAATCGACGGATCGCCCCTGCGGCCGGCTGCGGCATGACGGCGCTCCGTCCCGTCCACGATGCCGGAGCCGACATGGATACGCCGCTGACCTCCCCGTTCCTCGATCGCCGCGCGCTGCTTGCCGCGCCCGGCCTCTGCAGATGCTCTGCGGCGTCGAGGGCTTCGGCGTGATGCGCGTCGCGCCGCAGAAAGACGGCAGCTATCGCGTCTTCAACCGCGAGCTCGCGTTCTACAGGGAGCCGAAGACCGACGAGTTCATCGACGCATGGACCAACCCGCTGACCGGCGAGACCTGTGAGGTGAGCCCGATCCACAACCGCATCGTCAATGCGACGGTCGCGCCGATCGTGCGCCAGGACTTCGACGGCCACGTCGTCGAGCGGCCGTTCGACCCGTCCTGGACCTTCCTCGAAGGCCAGGCGTTCCAGGTGTTCGAGCTGCACGCCGCGTTCCCGAACCCGATGAAGGTGGCCGACTGGCCGCGCGAATCGTCCGGGCCGGTCTCGCGGCTCAGCGAAATCTTCCAGCGCAGCTGCCGGATCGCGGACCTCGACGATCCGAAGCCGACCTCGGTGCCCTGCAGAAGTGGGCGGCGAGCCTCGCTCGGTCGGCGCGCTCCGCCTCGACCGGCATGGATCTATAGGCCGGAGTGCGGCTCTCGGGATCGAAGTCCTCCAGCGCCACCAGCACGCTCGCCCGGGTCACCGAGCGCAATGCGGGCCGGATGGGTATAGACGTTGAAGCTCGACTCGCGCAGGAAGCCGACCAGGGTGATGCCCCAGTGCGCGGCAAGCTCGACGGCGAGGCTCGAGGGCGCGCCGACCGCAACCACGACCGGCACGTGCGCGACCGCCGCCTTCTGCAGCAGCTCGAAGCCGGCGCGGCCGCTGAGCACGACAAGGCAGTCGGCGAGATCCGGCTGGCCCGCGGCGAGCCGCGCGCCGACGAGCTTGTCGAACGCGTTGTGGCGCCCGATGTCCTCGCGCAGCAGCAGCAGCTCGCCGTCGAAGCCGAAGGCTGCGACCGCGTGCAGCCCGCCGGTCGATTCGAACAGCGACTGCGCCGCGCGCAGCTGCCGCGGCAGCGCCTGCAGCAGCGCCGGCGGGAGCGGTGGGCCCAGCAGCGGCGCCGGCGCGCGGCCCGCGTCCCAGCCGCCCATGACGGCTTCGAGCGAGGTCTTGCCGCAGAGGCCGCAACCCGCCGTCGCAGCGAACTGCCGCTCGGCGCGTTCGAGCCGCGGCTCGACGCCGGGCGCGAGCTCGGCCTTGAGCACGTTGCCCTGGGTGCCGCAGCGGTGCCAGAGCGCGACCGCGGCCGCGCCGTCGATGACGCCCTCGGCGACGAGCAGGCCGAGCGCGAGCTCGACGTCGTCGCCCGGCGTACGCATGGTCACGGTGACGCGCCGCTCGCCGGCCGCCGAGACGACGCGGATCTCCAGCGGCTCCTCGACCGCCAGCGCGTCGTCGCGACGCTCGACGCGGCCGCACGCGATGGCGTCGATCGGATGAGTGCGCGTGGCCTCGGCACTGCGAACGGCAGCGGACATCGTGACTCTCCCGCGGCGGCGGACGGACGGTACGGGAGTGGAGCATGACACTGCCCGGGCGGCCGGTGCCATCGGCCGCAAGGCCCGGTGTGCGCGGGGAGACAGGCGTGCGCACCTTGGCCTCGATGCCCACCGGATGCCGGCCGGGCGAAGCGCGAGGCGCTCGGCCGCCTAGAGTACGGAATGCGCGGTCGGTTTCGTCAGCCTCGGCTGCCCAAAGCCGCCCGGCCTTCAGAACGCGGAATGCGCTCCCTGCAGGCGGCGCAGCAGGCCGAGCAGCACGGGCATGAGCAGCAGCGCGAGCCCGACGTCGACCACGGCCATGGTCGCAGCCTGCACCGGCAGCGTCGCGGCCGCGCCGGCCGCGATCGCGCAGCCGTAGATCGCCGCGGGCATCGCCAGCACGCAGGCACCGTGGCCGGCGAGACTGCCGCGCGCCACGCGCTCACTGCGCGTCAGGCCTGCCCCGACCAGCAGCGCAAGACCGGCGCCGAGGGTCGCGCAGACCGAGCCCGGCAGCAGCACCGCATAGGTCCAGAGGGCCCGCCAGGCGTCGGGCGGGCCGCTGCGACACAGCGACACCCAACTCGACCAGCCGGCGCGGGTCGTCTCGTCCCACCAGGCGCCGCCCCAGGCGGCGCCGAGCAGCAGTGCGCAGCCACCCAGCGCCGCACGCAAGTCCATGGTGGAACGGGAAAAAACAACCATGCGCGAATTCGACCACGGCCGCCCTGGCGGCCGGTATCCGTGCTTGACGCAGCGCTGTGTGCCGGCGCAAGCAAACGCCGGCATCTACTTAGCACTCTTAGTTCTGTCACCAGGGGTTACCTCGATGTGACCACCACGTCACCATGGCGCCCCTACCATGGCCGGGGACGCGCGGGGATCCGGATGTCGATCAAGTTCGAGCAGGTCACGAAGCGCTACCAGAGCGGGCCCGTCGTCAACGACGTCACGCTCGACATCGCCACGGGCGAGTTCTTCGTGCTGCTCGGCCCGAGCGGCAGC
>JADLDF010000312.1 GCA_020846815.1 Gammaproteobacteria bacterium
ATGCCCAAGGACGTCACCGGCCGCTTCGGCGGCGTGAGCTTCCTGGTCATGATCGAGCGCGGCAACACCCGCGATGCCGAGGCCTGGGCCGAGCAGGTCGTGCAGCACGTGCAGAAGAACACGTTCACGGTCGGCACCAAGACGCTGAGCGCCACCTGCAGCATCGGCCTCGCCGTGATCCCGCACGGCAACCCGGACCTGAACGCGGCGATCGACGACGCGATCGACGCCTGCCGGCGCGCGCGCCAGCGCGGCGGCAACCAGGTCACCCTGCTCGACCGCGCCGACGCCGACACGCGCGTGCAGGCCTACGACCAGGTCTGGGTCAAGCACATCAAGGCCGCGCTGATGGAGAACCGCTTCCGGCTGGTGCAGCAGCCGATCGCGAGCCTGCACGGCGACGACCCGCAGATGTTCGACCTGCTGGTGCGCATGGTCGACCTGCAGGGCAAGGAGGTCCTGCCCTCCGAGTTCATGCCGGCCGCGGAGCGCAACGACCTGCTGAAGAACATCGACCGCTGGGTCATCGGCGCCTCGCTGTCGTTCGTCGCGCAGCGCAAGCCGGGATGCGTGTTCGTACGCCTGTCGCGCGACAGCGTGCTGGATCCCTCGATGCCGATGTGGCTCGACGGCCAGCTCAAGGCCACCAAGGCGCAGCCGGCGCGCGTCTGCTTCCAGGTGCCCGAGGACATCGCCTCGAGCTACCAGGTCCAGGTGCAGGCGCTGGCACGCGCGCTCAAGCAGCGCGGGCTGCGGTTCGCGCTGGAGCGCTTCGGCGCCGGCCGCGACCCGCTCGGCCTGCTGAACCTCGTGCCGCTCGACTTCATCAAGGTCGATGGCGCGCTGATCCAGGGCCTCGCCGGCAACCCCGAAGTGCAGCAGAAAGTGCGGCTGCTGGTCGGCGCCGCGAACACCAAGCAGATCCTGACCATCGCCGAGCGCGTCGAAGAGGCCAACACCATGGCCGTGCTGTTCCAGATCGGCGTGCAGTTCGTGCAGGGCTACTTCATCAACGAGCCCGAGCAGGTGGTGCTCGGCTGAGGGAAAATAGATCGGATTTAAATCCGATCTATTTTCTCCTACTTCGCTTCGGCCGGCGGCTCCACCCAGGTCTCGAGCCGCGTGACGCCGCGCCAGCCGCGCGGCAGGACCGAGCCGCGCTGCGCGCGCTCGCCTTTGTAGTCTTTGAGCTGCGACCACTCGAGCGTCATCCTGCGCTCGCCGGCGTGCACGACCAGGCTGCCGCCCTTGTCGACGACGGCGACGCCGGCGAGCAGTTCCTCGCGCGCGGCCGCCCTGGCCGTGGGGATGTTGAACAGCTTGTTGCCCTTGCCCTTGGGCATCTCGGGCACTTCCTTCGCCGGGAACACCAGCAGGCGGCCCTCCGTGTTGGCGACGCAGACCAGCGAGTCGGGGCCGGCCACCGGCGCCGGGGGCAGCACCAGGCCGCCTTCCGGCACCGACAGCACGGTCTTGCCGGCACGGCGGTCGGTGATCAAATCCTTTAGACGCGCCGTGAAACCGTAGCCGGCGTCGGACACCAGCAGCCACAGGCCTTCCAGATCACCCATCATCACGCCGGCGAACTTCGCGCCGTCCGGCGGATTCAGGCGGCCCGACAGCGGCTCGCCGAGTCCGCGCGCCGAGGGCAGCGAGTGTGCGGGCAGCGCGTAGCAGCGGCCCGTGGAGTCGATGAAGACCGCGGACTGCAGCGCCATGCCGCGCACCGAGTGCTGGTAGCCGTCGCCCGACTTGAACTGCAGAGAGCGCGGGTCGATCTCATGGCCCTTGGCCTGGCGGACCCAGCCGCCGGTCGAGAGCACGACCGTGACCGGGTCGTTGGCGATCAGCGAGGTCTCGTCGATCGCCTGCGCGGCCTCGCGCTCGACGATCCTGGAGCGGCGCGCATCGCCGTACTTCTCGACGTCGGCCTCGATCTCGGAGGCGATGAGCTTCTTCAGGCGTACCTTGCTCTTGAGGATCGCCTCGAGCTCGTCGCGCTCCTCGGCGAGCTTCTTCTGCTCCTCGCGGATCTTCATCTCCTCGAGCTTGGCGAGATGACGGAGCTTGGTCTCGAGGATGGCCTCGGCCTGCTCGTTCGAGAGCTTGAAGCGCTTCATCAACACCGGCTTCGGCTCTTCCTCACGACGGATGATGCGGATCACCTCGTCGAGGTTCAGATAGGCGACCAGCAGGCCGTCGAGGATGTGCAGACGCCTGCCGACCTTGTCGAGCCGCCACTGCAGACGCCGCGTCACCGTGGCCGTGCGGAACTGCAGCCACTCGGTCAGCATCTCGCGCAGGTTCATGACCCGCGGCCTGCCGTCGAGACCGATGACGTTGAGATTGACGCGGTAGTTGCGCTCGAGGTCGGTCGTGGCGCAGAGGTGCGCCATGAGCTGGTCGGTGTCGACCTTGCGGCCCTTCGGCACGATGACGATCCGGGTCGGATGCTCGTGGTCCGACTCGTCGCGGATGTCCTCGACCAGCGGCAGCTTCTTGGCCCGCATCTGCTCGGCGACTTGTTCCTGCACCTTGGAGCCGGAGGCGAGCCAGGGCAGCGTCGTGATGACGATGCAGTCGTCCTCGATCTTCCAGGTGGCGCGCGCCTTGAAGCTGCCGACGCCCTTGTCGTAGAACTCGACGAGGTCCGCGCGCGGCGAGACGATCTCGCCGCCGGTCGGCAGGTCCGGGCCCTTGATGAACTTCATGAGCCCGCGGGTCGAGGTCTCCGGCTCATCGAGCAGATGGATGCAGGCCGCGCCGACCTCGCGCAGATTGTGCGGCGGGATGTCGGTCGCCATGCCGACCGCGATGCCGGTCGTGCCGTTCAGCAGCAGGTTCGGCAGCCGCGCCGGCAGCACCGCCGGCTCCTCGAGCCGGCCGTCGTAGTTCGGCACCCAGTCGACCGTGCCCTCGCCGAGCTCGTCGAGCAGCGTCTCGGCGTAGCGCGTCAGCTTCGACTCGGTATAGCGCATGGCCGCGAACGACTTGGGGTCGTCCTGCGAACCCCAGTTGCCCTGCCCGTCCACGATCGGGTAGCGGTAGGCGAAGGGCTGGGCCATCAGCACCATGGCCTCGTAGCAGGCCGTGTCGCCGTGCGGATGGTATTTGCCGAGAACGTCGCCGACCGACAGCGCCGACTTGCGGTGCTTCTGCCCCGCCGACAGGCCGAGCTCGCTCATCGAATAGATGATGCGGCGCTGCACGGGCTTGAGGCCATCGCCGATCGCCGGCAGCGCGCGGTCGAGGATCACGTACATCGAGTAGTCGAGGTACGCCTTCTCGGTGAAGTCGCGCAGCGGGCGTTTCTCGATGCCCTCGAAGTTCAGTTCCAGGTCCTTCATCGTCACTCAGGCCTCCGGGCGCTCGGCCGCAGGGCTGGGGTCCAGATTCGGTTCCGGCGCGGGTCCGGGATCAGGGCACGACCTCGGCGAGGTTGCCCTTCTGCTCTAGCCACTCGCGCCGGTCGGCGGAGCGCTTCTTGGCGAGCAGCATGTCCATCAGGGAATCGGTCTCATCGCGCGCATCGAGCGTGAGCTGCACCAGCCGGCGCGTGCGCGGGTCCATCGTGGTCTCGCGCAGCTGGCTCGGATTCATCTCGCCCAGGCCCTTGAAGCGCATGACCTGCGGCTTGGCACGCGACTCGCGCGCGAACCTCTCGAGGATCTGGTCGCGTTCGGCCTCGTCGAGCGCATAGGCCACCTGCTTGCCGGCGTCGACACGGAACAGCGGCGGCATCGCCACGAAGACGTGCCCCTGCACGACCAGCGGGCGGAAATGCCGCAGGAACAGCGCGCACAGCAGCGTCGCGATGTGCTGCCCGTCGGAGTCGGCGTCGGCGAGGATGCAGATCCGGTGGTAGCGCAGCCGCGAGATGTCGGAAGTGCCCGGATCGACGCCGAGTGCGACGCTGATGTCGTGTACCTCCTGCGACGAGCCGATCGCGCCGTGATCGAGCTCCCAGGTGTTCAGGATCTTGCCGCGCAGCGGCATGATCGCCTGGAAGTCCTTGTCGCGGGCCTGCTTGGCCGAGCCGCCGGCCGAGTCACCCTCGACCAGGAAGAGCTCGGAACGGCGCGGGTCGTCGCTGGCGCAGTCGGCAAGCTTGCCGGGCAGCGCGGGCCCGCTCGAGACGCGCTTGCGCTGCACCTTCTGCGCGGCCTTGAGGCGCTCCTGGGCGTTGTCGATCGCGTACTGGGCGATCTTCTCGCCGGCATCCGGATGCTGCGCCAGCCACAGGCCGAGATGGTCCTTGACGAAGCCCTCGACCAGCGCCGCGGCGTCGCGTGAGGCCAGGCGCTCCTTGGTCTGGCCCGCGAACTGCGGCTCGCGGACCTTGATCGACAGCACATAGCGCGCGCCGTCCCAGACATCCTCGGGCGTGAGCTTCACGCCGCGCGGCAGCAGGTTGCGGAACTCGCAGAACTCGCGGACCGCGGTGGTCGTGCCGGCACGCAGGCCGTTGACGTGCGTGCCGCCCTCGATGGTCGGAATCAGGTTGACGTAGCTCTCGGCGGTCGCCTGGTCGGCATCGGGCGCCCAGCAGAGCGCGAACTCGACCGTGTCGGCGTCCTGCTCGCGCTTGCCGGTGATGGGCTCGGCGGGCAGCCGCTCGACCTTGCCGAGCTCGTCCGCGAGATAGGCGCCGAGATCGCCGGTGAAGAACCACTCGTCCTTCTCGCCGGTGGCCTCGTTGTGGAAGCTGAGCTTCAGGCCCGGACAGAGCACCGCCTTGGCCTTGAGCACGTGGCGCAGCTGCGGCACCGAGAACTTGTCGGAGTCGAAATACTTGGGGTCGGGCCAGAAGCGCACCGTGGTGCCGGTATTGCGCTGCCCGGTGGTGCCGACGACCTCGAGCTTCGAGGAGATCTTGCCGTCCCGGAAGCCGATGTTGTACTCCTTGCCGCCGCGCTTGATCCAGCACTCGAGCTGCCTGGAGAGCGCATTGACCACCGACACGCCGACGCCATGCAGGCCGCCGGAGAACTTGTAGTTCTCGCCGTCGAACTTGCCGCCTGCGTGCAGGCGCGTGAGGATCAGCTCGACGCCGCTGACCTTCTCCTTCGGGTGGATGTCTACCGGCATGCCGCGGCCGTCGTCCGCGACCTCGAGCGAGCCGTCCTTGTAGAGCGTGACCGCGATCTGCTTCGCGTATCCGCCCAGCGCCTCGTCGACGCTGTTGTCGATGACCTCGTG
>JADLDF010000313.1 GCA_020846815.1 Gammaproteobacteria bacterium
CCGGGCATCCGCGAGCAGCACGACGAGTTCCCGATGATCGCCAACGTCGAAGGCAAGATGGTCGTCGGCCAGTTCGGCTCCTTCATCTGGGGCTTCATGCAGGGCTACGACGGCACGGTGGAAGAGGGCGACATCTTCCTGACCTCGGACCCCTACTCGGTCAACGGCGCGATCAGCCACGCCAACGACTGGCTGATGCTGATGCCCATCTACAAGGGCGGGCGCATCATCGCCTGGTCGGCGATGTTCGGTCACATGACCGACGTCGGCGGCAAGGTGCCCGGCTCGCTGCCGACCGACGGCACGACGATCTACGAGGATGGCATCACCATTCCGCCGATCAAGATCTTCAACAAGGGCAAGCTCAACGACGACGTGCTCAAGGTCGTGCTGCACAACTGCCGCCTGCCGCACTGGAACCTCTCGGACTTCAACGCCATCGTCGCGGCGCTGCGCACCGCCGGCAACCGCTGCACCGAGATCGCCGAGCGCTTCGGCGACGACGTGTTCTACTCCGCGATGGACGCCATGCTCGAGCGCAACAAGCGCGCGATGCGCGAGCTGATCCGCCGCACGGTGCCGGAGCAGAAGCAGTACTTCGAAGACTACATCTGCGACGACGGCCTCAACATGGGCCCGTACCGCATCAAGTGTGCGATGTGGCGCGAGGGTGACAAGTGCATCTTCGACTTCGCGGGCACGGACCCGCAGTCGATGTCCTCGATCAACTTCCTGTTGAACGAGGAGATGTTCAAGATGTTCGCCGGCGTCTACATGATCATGGTCTTCGACCCGCAGATCCTGTTCAACGACGGCTTCTACGACCTCATGGAAGTGCGCATCCCGCCGGGCACGCTGCTCAAGCCGCTGAAGCCGGCGGCGCTGTCCTGCCGCACGCACGCGCTCGGCCGCATCTTCGACATCCTCGGTGGCCTGCTTGGCCAGGGCAACCCGGACTTCATGTGCGCAGCCGGCTTCTCCGACAGCCCGCACTTCATGTACTCGGGCTACGACAAGCACGGCGAGTGGTACCAGCTCTACCAGATCACCTTCGGCGGCATCCCGGGCAAGCCTTTCGGCGACGGCCCCGACGGTCACTCGCTCTGGCCCTCGTTCACCAACGTGCCGAACGAGTTCCTCGAGAGCTACTTCCCGCTGCGCATCGACATCTACGAGACGATCGCGGACACGGGCGGCCCGGGCAAGCACCGCGGCGGCAATGCGCTGCGCATCGGCTACCGCTTCCTCGAGCCTGGCGAGATCTCGATCCACGACGATCGCTGGCTGACCTACCCCTGGGGCGCGAACGGCGGCCTGCCGGGTGCCCGCAGCCGCAAGCTCCTGGTCCGCGCCGACGGCACGCAGGAGCTGATGCCGTCCAAGATCGACCACGTCAAGGTCGAGGCCAACGACCTGCTGATGTCGGACACCTGGGGCGGCGGCGGCTGGGGCGACCCGCTCGAGCGTGATGCCAAGCAGGTGGCGTTCGACGTCGAGGCCGGCCTGGTCACGGTCGAAGGTGCGCGCCGCTATGGCGTGGTCGTCAAGGCCGATGGCTCGGTCGACGAGGCGGCCACGGCCAGCTTGCGCAAGGAAATCGCCGGCAAGCGCGGCCCGAAGAAGATCTTCGACCGCGGCTTCGACACGATCGAAGAGCTCAAGGCGCGCTGCAAGGCCGAGACCGGCCTCGAGCCGCCGGCTCCGCCGCGCTTCACCAAGTGGGCGAAGGTCGCTGCCGAGGCGCTGACCCAGAAGAGCGCCGCGCGCAAGGGCGCCAAGGCGGCCTGAGGCTGCCCGTGCGGCCTCCGAGGCCGCACGTCGCGAGCCCTGACGAGTCCCCGTACCTCGCGGTGCGGGGACTTCGTCTTTGTGCGGTCCTTTTCACGCGGCCCGATTTGCCCGGACCGCGATCTGCGGGGGCGGGGCCCGCGTTTTCGTGCAGCCCTTTTCCTGGACGATGATCCCGGAGCCGGAACGGCTTACGATCAGGGGCTCGCAGGGCGGAGGCGGGGAGCCGGGCAATGGCAGATGCGTACGGGCAGGTGGGCTACGGATCCTTCGAGATCGGCTGGGGACGCAAGGCTGCGATCCTGGTCGTCGACTGGCAGACCGCGTTCACCGACCCGAAGTATGCGCTGGGGGGCCTCGAGCGGCTGCACCGCGCCCGCGACCGGACCGCGGAGCTCCTGAGCTTCGCGCGCCCGCGCGGCATACCGATCGCTGCCTGCTACACCGCCTACTGCAGCGGCCGCGACATGCCGCTCTGGAAGATCAAGGCCGTGCGCGACGAGTTCCGCTACGGCCATCCCTGCACTGCGATCGATCCCAAGATCCACGACCCGGGCGACTTCACCTACTGCAAGAACGCGCCCTCGATGTTTTTCCAGACGCCGCTGATCACCTTCCTGGTGCGGCAGAACGTCGACACCGTCATCGTCACCGGCTGCACGACCAGCGGCTGTGTGCGCGCGAGCATCGTCGACGCGTTCTCCTACGGCTTTCGGGTGCAGGTGGTCGAGGACTGCTGCGGGGATGCGGAGGAGGGGCCGCATCGCGACACCCTGCGCGACTGTGGCCGGCGCTACGCGGACATCACCGACGCGGCGCGGGTCATGCAGTGGCTCGAAAGCCGGGCCGAGGTTGCCTGAGCGCGCCGGCCGGGCGAGGATCGGATCGCGGCACGGATCAGCCGCGGGGGCGGAGCTCAGCATGATTTCGAGACGCGATTTCCTGCAGGTGTCCGTGGCGTCGGCCGGTGGCCTGCTGGTCGCCTGCCGCAGCCTCGAGCCCGAGGCCGCAGGGCCCGCGCCGGCGACCACGGCCGCGCGTGTCGTGCAGACCCCGGCGCCCGTCGCTTTCGGCGTCTATGTCGAGATCACGCCGCAGAACCGCGTCGTCATCGCCTGCCCGCAGTCCGAAATGGGGCAGGGCGTGCACGACGGCCTGCCGAAGATCCTCGCCGAGGAGCTCGATGCCGACTGGTCGCAGGTCGAGGTCCGCCTGCCCTGGGCCGACGACGCCTTCGTCAACCCGATCACCAAGCGCCAACGCACCGCCAACAGCGAGTCGACGATGGTGTACTACGACCTGCTGCGCAAGGCCGGCGCCGCGGCCCGCGAGATGCTCGTGGCCGCGGCAGCCGCGGCCTGGGCCGTGCCCGCGGCCGAGTGCAGCACGGGTGGCTCGCGCGTCGTGCACGCCGTCAGCGGCCGCAGCGCGAGCTACGGCGAGCTCGCCGCGGCCGCCGCCGCGCTGCCCGTGCCGGCCGAGCCGCGGCTCAAGGACCCTGCGCAGTTCCGCCTGATCGGCAGGGCGACGCCGCGCAAGGACACGCCCGCGAAGACCGATGGCAGCGCCGTGTTCGGCATCGACGTGAAGCTGCCGGGCATGCAGTACGCGGCGCTACGGCGCTCGCCGGCCGCGAGCGGCGCGAAGCTCGCCGGGTTCGATCGCGAGGCCGCGCTGCGGCTGCCGGGTGTCGTCGACACCTTCGAGATCCCCGACGGCGTCGCCGTGGTCGCGACTTCGAGCTGGCTGGCGCGCAAGGCCGCCGAGGCGCTGGAGCTGCGTTTCGACGAGAGTGCGACCCAGGGGCTCGACAGCGATGCGATCCGCCGGCGGATGCTCGCGGCACTCGACGACGATGCGGCCGCGCGGCCGGGGCGCCCGGCCTTCGGCGGTGCACCCTACGACAAGGCCGCGGCGCTGGCGGCCATCGCCGGCGCGCCGCGCCGGCTCGAATGGACCTACGAGGTGCCGTTCCTCGCACATGCCGCGCTCGAGCCGCTGGTGGCGACCGCGCTGGTCACCGAGGAGCGCTGCGAGGTCTGGGCGCCGACGCAGCAGCCCGACCGCAGCCGCGACACGATGGCGCAGATCACGGGCCTGCCGCGCGAGCGGTGCCGCCTGAACGTCACGTTTCTCGGCGGTGGCTTCGGCCGCAAGTGGGAGGTCGATTTCGTCCGGCAGGCCGTGCAGGTCGCCAACCAGGCGAAGGGACGTCCGATCAAGCTCACCTGGACGCGCGAGCAGGACTTCCAGCACGACCGCTACCGGCCGGCGCACATCGTGCGCACCCGCGTAGGTTTGGGCCGCGACGGTGCGATCCTCGGCATGCACTCGCGTACCACGGGCATCAGCATGTGGAAGTACCAGGGCCGGCCGGCGATCCCAGGCATGGGCGATCCGTTCGCGCTCGGCCGGCTGATCAACGACATCTACCGCCTGCCGAGCCGCCATGCCGACTACGTCGAGACGCCGGATCCGATCCCGGTCGGCACCTGGCGCTCGGTATCGTCGTCGATGAACACGTTCTTCTCGGAATCGGCGCTCGACGACGTCGCCGCGGCGACGCGACGCGACCCGCTGGAGCTGCGCCTCGCGCTGCTCGCCGATGCGCGCGCGCAGGGCGTGCTGAAGCTCGCGGCCGAGAAGGCCGGCTGGGGCGCGAAGCTGCCGCGCGGGCGAGGGCGCGGCATCGCGCTGAGTGTCGGCTTCGACTCCTACTGCGCCGAGGTCGTCGAAGTCGCGGTCGACGGCGATGCGGTGAAGATCGAGCGCATCGTCTGCGCATTCGACTGCGGCACGATCGTCGATCCGCGCAACGTCGAGGCACAGGTCGAGGGCGGCATCGTCTGGGGGCTGAGCGCGGCGCGCGACGGTCAGGTCACGTTCAAGGACGGTATCGCCGAGCAGACGAACTTCCACACCGGCCCGATCTTGCGGCTCAACGAGCTGCCGCGCATCGAGGTCCACCTGCTGCGCTCCAGCGAATCGCCCGGCGGCTGCGGCGAAGCCAGCGTGCCGCCAGTAGCGCCCGCGCTCGCCAGCGCGATCCACGCGGCCACGGGCAGGAGGCCGCGGCGCCTGCCGCTGGTCGCTGCCGGCTTCACGCTGGCCTGACGTCCGCCACCGCGCTCCCCCGGCTCCCGCCTGTCGCCGTCACCACTCGCGATGCAGCGCGCAGGATTCTGGCTGGGCGTCGCCCTGTTCATGGTCATGCTCGTGCTGCCGGCACCGGCAGGGCTGCCGACGGCCGGCTGGAAGACCGCAGCCGTCACGGTGCTGATGGCGACCTGGTGGTTCACCGAGGCCGTGCCGGTGACGCTGACCGGCAGCCTGCCGTTCCTGACGCTGCCTCTGCTCGGCATTTCCAGGCCGGAGACCGTCGCCGGCCTGTACATGTCGCCGGTGCTGTTCCTGGTGCTCGGCGGCGCGATGCTCGGACTGGCGTTCGAGAAGTGGGACCTGCACCGGCGCATCGCGCTGGCCGTGGTCGCGCGCGCCGGTGCCGAGCCGTCGCGGCTGCTGTTCGCGATCATGTGCGTCACGGCCTTCATCTCGATGTGGGTCAACAACTCGGCGACCACGGTCATGATGCTGCCGATCGCGACCGCGACCCTGGTCGCGCTGACGCGCACGCTCGATACGCCGAACCCCGACCCCGACGAAAAGCGCTTCGCTGCGGCGCTGGTGCTGTCGATCGCCTACGCGAGCAACATCGGCGGCGTCGCGACGCCGATCGGCACGCCGGTCAATCCGGTGGTGCTCGGCATCCTCGAACGCAATCTCGGCGCGCGGATCAGCTTCCTGGAATGGATGCTGTTCGGTGTGCCGCTGATGCTGCTCTCGCTGCCGGTCTGCTGGTGGCTTCTCAAGACGACGCTGCCGTTCCGGCTACGGGCCGGCGACGTCGCGGCGATCGCGCGCGCCATCGGCACGACCCGGCCCATGGGCACTCCGGAGCATCGCGTGCTCGCCGTGGCCGTGATCACCGGCATCGCCTGGGTGCTGCTGCCACTGCTCGAAAAGCAGGTGCCGGGCCTGACCGATGCCGGCATCGCGGTCGCAGCCGCGCTGGCGCTCTGCGTGATTCCCTCCGGCGATCGCCCCACAGCCGGGATCGCCGCCCGCGGCCGCTACCTGATCGAGTGGGCCGACGCACGCCAGGCGCCCTGGTACCTGATCCTGCTGCTCGGCGGCGGCATCGCGCTCGCCGATGCCGTGGTCAAGAGCGGCCTCAGCGCCTGGCTCGGCCAGGAGACGCAAATGATCGCCGGCCTGCCGCTGTGGCTGCTGGTGCTGGTGGTCGCGCTGCTGTGCGCGCTCGTCACCGAATGCGCGAGCAATGTCGCGACCGCCTCGATCTTCATGCCGATCGCGATGACGCTGGCGCTCGCCGGCCGGCACGATCCGCTGCTGGTGTCGCTGGCGGCAGGGCTCGCCGCGAGCTGGGGTTTCGCGAATCCCGCCGGCACCTCATCGAACGCGATGGTGTTCGGCACCGGACGGGTGAGGGTGCCGGACATGCTGCGCTCGGGGCTGCTGCTCGATGTCGCCTGCGCGGTGCTGATCATGCTGACCTGCGTGCTGCTGGTGCCGCTGCTCGGCATCGGCCGGTCCTGAGCGCTCCGGCTCCGGCTGCGCAGCGCCCAGCCGCCGCAGCAGCTCCAGCGCGTCGCCCAGCGCCGCACCCTACCTCCTCGGACCAGGCGCGCGCGGACTGCAGCCTCTGCGCGATCCGCTCGGGCGCCGCCGCATCGTAGGCCGAGTAGTAGACGCGCGGCGCGCCATGCAGGCGCCGGTAGCTCAGGCGCCGATCGCCCGCGGGGCACTGGCCGCCGGGCCCCAGGCTCGGATCCGCACCGACACGCGCCACGCGCCGCGCCGCGCCGCGAGCTGCACGCTGGCGGCACCGCCGAACCAGCTCGGGTGCCGCGGCTCCAGCGCCACCGGCCCTCGATGACGCTCGAACAACGCCTCGAGGAAGCGGTCGAGCTCCTCGGGCCGGTACGGCAGGCTCGGCGGCAGCTGCACCAGCAGGCAGCCCAGGCGATCGCCCAGCGCCGACACCTCGGCGACGAAGCCGCCCAGCGCGCATAGATCGTGACGCGATGCGGCCGATAGAAGCTCGTGGTGATCTCGACGAGGTCGAGACGTGCCGCATAGCGCGCGAGACGGCTGCCATCACCAGGGAATTTCGCAGCGCAACGCGACGAAATCGACCAGCCCGCGCAGCCGATGCGCAGGCGTGCGCCACCGTCGCTCGCTGAGGCGCGCGCCGCGTCGCGAGCTTCGATTCGAGCCGGCAGGTCCATGATGCCGATGCTCGGCGCTTCGGGCCGGACTGCGCATCGGCGGCGGCTGCAGGTGCTCATATCGAACTGCGCTCCGCTCTCGTTCGTCGACGTCTCCCGGGTGGACTACGCGAACGCGATGCTCGGGGTCTACGAGGAGTGCAAAGTGGCTATCGCCGCCGAGCTCTTCGAGTGGACGTACCGGCGTTCAGTCGATTGACGAAAGTGAGGAGTGGGTCGGTGGCGGAAGAGCTGGCGGTGGGGGGGCATCGGAGTTTGGCCGCAGCGACAGCCGGATTTCGGAAGTAGCAAACGGCTTCATCCAATATTTAACATAATATACATTATGCGCACTATGATCCGCAGACGTGACCATAGGACCAACTTGATTGCTGAAGTCGCTGCCTGAAATGCGCCCCCTATCGAGCTCGACTAGACGGCGGCATCGGGCTCGTGCTCCAAGGCGAGCCGCGCGACTCCCAGCGCGGCCGCGGCTGCTGGGTCGAGCGTGGCGACAGCAGCCGGTCGAATTCCCGCTTCACGACGCCGTAGCACTCGCAGGCGCGCGCCTCGAGCGCGTCGCGGTCGAGGATCGCGATCCGACCGCGCCGGTAGTCGATCAGTCCGGCCCGGCGCAGCTTGCCGGCGGCATCGGTCACACTCTCGCGGCGCACGCCCAGACGGTTGCCGATCAGCTCCTGGGTCATGTTCAGCTCGTTCGAAGGCGAGCGGTCGAGCGCGAGCAGCAGGCAGCGGCAGAACTGCTGAACCAGCGAGTGATGCCGGCTGCAGATCGCGGTCTGCGCGATCAGGGTCGAGAGCGCCTGCGTATAGCGCAGCAGCAGCGACTGCATCGCACCCCCTCGCCGGCATTCCTCGGAGAGCACCTGGCTCGGCAGCCGGAATCCGTGGCCGCCGTTCTGCACCACCGTGCGATGCGGCGTGGCGTCGCCGCCGAGCACCACGGCGACGCCGACCATGCCGTCGCTGCCGGCCGTGGCAATCTCGGCCGCGGCGCCGTCGCTGAGCACGCAGCACAGCGACACGATCGCCGTGGTCGGAAAATACACGTGATTGACGCGCTCGCCGGACTGATGCAGGACCGAGCCTGCGGGTAGTTCGACCAGCTCGAGATTCGACCAGATACGACTGCACTCCTCGTAAGGCAGCGCAGCCAGCAGATGGTTGCGGCGGGCCGCCGGGATCTCGAAGGTGTAGCGTCCGATCGGAGTCCTGGGCTGTTCGATGACGTGCATGCGTGGGCTCCCTTTCGGTGAATCTGCTCGCAGCCGCCCCCTGCGGCTGTATGGGAAGTGTGCGGTCGCGGACACTCCGTTTCTGTCCGCCGTGCCGACTGATGCCATGTAGTCGATGCCCTACAGACATCGCATGCCACGTATCGCGGGCCGGCAGGGCCGGTGGCGGCCTACGAGCGGCCGGTCCACGACGCCGACAGGTCTCGCCCGGCTCTGTCTTCAGACTCGAAACCGAATTGCAGATCGGCCGCGCGCCCCGACCCGCTTCGGCGTGGAGGACGTGGCGCCGCATGCGGGCTCGTTGCTTCCGGAATCCCGAAACACCGCGCTCGACCTGTGAGGTCGCGTGGCGCAATGTCTTGGAGCAGCGATACATGGGAAGCCCTGGCCTGCCCCCCCTCCTCGTCCACGGTGGAGCCACGGACCCTGCCCGTCGATCAGGATTTCATGCGCGGCGCCGACGGTGCCGTGGAAGCGCCGCTGCCGGTGCAACGGCCCGAACGTGGCTACATGACCGCAGCGGGTGCGGAACGATATCGGTTACGCCTGCAGGAGTTGATGCGGCGGCGGGGCGAGCTGCTCGAGGCCGACGACGACGATCTGCATGCCCGTGCCGAAAGGGGCACCGTGGAGCGCGAGATTGCGCAGATCTCGAGTGTGCTGCAGGGCGCGATCGTGATCCGTCTGGCGAGCCCGCCGCGCGACGCCGTGCGCTTCGGTGCGACCGTGGAGGTCGAGGACGACCGCGGCATGCGCCGTCGCTTCCAGCTCGTCGGCGAACCCGAAACCACCCAGCCGATGCCGCGGGTCGCCGCCAGCGCCTCGACATCGGCGCGCCAGCCGTCGAACCCACCGAAAGCCACGTCCATCGCCTCGGTGGCGACGGACGAGCTCGCCGGCGCAGCGCCGCCGCCCCGTCCCGTCAGCTGTTCGAAGTACCACTCGTGCAGCTTCACGCCGTTGAGCTCGAAGCTCAGCCGCCGCGATGCCGCTTCGCGCGGCCGAGCCACCGTGCCGGCAGCGCGACGCAGCGCGGGGTCCACGATGGCACCCACGAGTTCGTTGGTCTGGGCGAGATAGCCGCGGTAGAGCTCGAGGTGGGTGGCGAGCGTCGCCGCAGACAGGCCACCCCTGCCGAAGTCGCGGAACTCGAAGCGGATCTCGCGGTAAGCCGGGTCGTCACGCCGTGGCTGGAGATCGCGGGGTGGCGGTCGATCGGCAGAGCCATTGGTACCGGGAGTCACATTCATGGGTCGTCTCCGGAAGGCCGCCGGGCGGCGGCAAACGCATGCAGGCCTCGACGGCCGGGGTCGGGCGAAGTTCCGGGCCACGCCACCGGCAGCGCCGGGCTGTCGGGGGCCACGAGCCTGCAAAGGGGGGACTTTGCGGTCGATTGGCGCCGGCGCGATGACGGGTTGGGTGTCCGGATGTCAGGTGGCCTTGTCGTCGGCAGGCGAATCGATCGCCGACTCGCTCATCACATCACGCCGGTCGTCGCCACGGGCTCTCACGCCCTTCACGCTCGGCGTCGCGCCGCCTCGTAGTTGCCCTCGCCCTGCATCCGGGGCTCTTCGCTGGTACCGGGGCTGGGATGCTGCATCTGGGTACTCCTGTGTTTTCGGGATCGGATCGGCGCGTCGTTCAGCGGTGATCGTTGCGCATGCGGCGGACCACTTCGATCGCACCCAATAGCAGGCCGACGCGCCGTCCGGGCAGGCGTCGCCAGAGCGCGACCGCTGCGGCGCCGGCGACGGCTGCGGTGATCCACCGGTAGCGTGGCGACAGCGCGACTTGCAGCAGCGTGCTGCGGGGGAACCTGTCGTGGCGGTCGTCGCGATTCCGGTCGTTCGCTCCGGCCGCGTCGCGCAGTGCGGCGCGCGTCGCCTCGATGCGGAATACCGGATCCTGAGACCTGGCGTCCTCGGTGGGATTCGCCGCCATCGTACCGCCCTCCTCGTTGGCGCGAGCCGGTCGTCCGTTGACGCGTCGGGTGGCGCCGTCGTTCATGCGTCGCGCAGCGTCGTAGCTGCCGCTTCGATCGTGCCGCGGTGTCTGCCCTCGGGCATCGCAGCCGGCACGCCGCTGGTGCGGCCTTCGCGTTCGCGTTCACGCGACGACAGCCAGGCCTTGTCCTTCCGCCACTCGTCGCGCAGTGCCTGCAGGTGCGTCGAGCCTGGCATCGCCGCGAACGCCGCGGACAGGCAACCGAAAGTTGCCAGTGCGAATGCAGCGAGCACGCCACCGCCACCCACCAGCGCCACGCGGTGTTCCAGCCCGCGGCGATCGCCGTTGCGCCCGCGAGCTGCCCATAGGACTCGACGTGGCGGATGAAGGCGGAGCCGAGCTGGCGCGGGCCATCTCGCCGGCCGATTCGCGCACGCGGCTGGCGCTGCGCGCCACGGTCCCGCGAGCTCCGGCCAGCGAGCTCTCGACGCGCTCGCGCAGACGTGCCGCATCGGCATCGTTCATGTGCGTGACCCGCTTCAGCAGGTCCTCGACGTCGGAGAAGAAACGGCTCATCTCGCTGCCGGCGCCCATGGCACCGGCACCGCCCGCGCCGTGCGCCGGACGGTCAGCCTCATCGAAGTGTTCGGGCGTCGCGTTCATCGGGAATCCTCGCCTGTACGGTGCCGCACCGCGACGGCAGTGTCGTGCGCGGACACGCACGCGTGCAGTGGGTGAAGCACGCGACGCCTGCAGGATTCACCTCAGGTCGCTTGCGCACTCGTGCCGCGGCGTCGCGGCCGGCGCGCTACTGCATCAGACCGTTGCGCAGCGCGTATGAGGTGATGTCGGCGTTGGTCTTGAAGTTCATCTTCTCGAGCACGCGGCTGCGGTATGTGCTCACGGTCTTCACGCTGAGGCAGAGTTCCTGGGCGATGTCGGACACTGCGCGCCCGGTGGCCAGCTTGCAGAAGATCTGGAACTCGCGCTCCGAAAGCTGGGCGTGGATCGGACGCTCACCGTCGCCGTCGATGTCCGAGACCAGCAGCTCGGCCAGCGTCGCGCTGACGTAGCGCCGGCCCTGCAGGATGGTGTGCACGGCCTTCATCAGCTCCTCGGCGGCGCTGTCCTTGGCGAGATAGCCACTGGCACCGGCGCGCAGCACGTTCAGCGCGTACTGCCGTTCCGGGAAGCCGCTGAGCACGAGGATGCGCGTGTCGGGGAAACCGGAGCGCACGTGCTTGAGGATGTCGAGCCCGCTGCGGTCGGGCATGTTGATGTCGAGGATCAGCAGGTCCCAGCCACCGGCGCGCAGGCGATCCAGAGTCTGCTGACCGGTAGCCGCTTCGCCCACCTCGCGGATCGAGCGGTCCTCGATCAGGAACTGGCGCAACCCGGCGCGCACCACTGCATGATCGTCCGCGATGAGTACTCTCGCCATCATCAGGATCTCCCCGTCGTCCGTTCGTCCGGCCCGTGCCTCGTAGCGCGCATACGGCGTCGCACCCCATCACGCGCAATCCCCTGAGGCCCGGCTCCTGCGTAATGTACACGCTGCATGGTGCGGCGGACGCGCGGAGCACTGCCCTCGGCCTTCGCCCCGGCCCCCTGACAATGTAGGCACGCTCCTACAGAAAATGGAACACGACTCTCTCACGCGCATTGGCGGCGCGGCTCAGCGGTCATACGGGTACTCGTCTGCGATGGCACGGGGGGTTGCAACGGCGAGTGCGTCGATCTTGCAGGCAGGATCGGCGACCCACATGGACATCATGAGCGAGGAGAACGACATGCAGAGCATCGAGAGACTGCGGCGCACGGCGCTGGCACTGCTGATGGCAGGCGTGATCGCGAGCACGGGCTGCGCGGCGACGTGGACGCAGAAGAGTGCCGGCGAGCAGATCGACGACACCGTGGTCACGCACGCGTCAAGACTGCACTGATGGCCGATTCCGAGACCAAGGCTCACCAGATCAACGCCGCCGCGAGCAACGGCACGGTCCAGCTCAGCGGCTTCGCCAATTCTGCGGCGGCGAAGTCGGCGGCGACGCAGGTCGCGCGGAACGTAGGTGGAGTGAAGTCGGTCCGCAACGAGCTCGACGTCAAGTGAGCTCGCGGGAGCCATCCTTAGCGCCGGGATGCCGCAGCTGCGGGGCCGACTCTTCCCGCAGCCGCGGCCTACCGCCCGGATCGTTCAGCGGCCGGCGATCTCGGCCGGGCCGTTGCCGATGATGACCTCCACGCGCCGGTTCGGCTGCCGTCCGCCGGCCGAGCACGGCGAGCTTCGCAGTCTGTTCCGCGAGATAGTCGTAGTGCGCGGCGAGCTCGCGCTCGCTGCGTTTCGTGGCCGCGGTCTCGGCCGAATTCAGCAGCTGTGTCGCCCGCTCCAGCTCCTGTGGAGCATGGCGCGCGACCTCCGCGTCGTTGCGCGCCGCCGTCACCGCGGCGCGTGCGGATTCCACCGGCCATCGTTCCACCGCCGGACGTGACGCCCGCGCACTGGGATTCGTGACCGCGATCGTCGGCGCCGCCTCGTGGCTCGACGCCCGCTCGACCCGGCGGCGCGCACGACGGCGCGATGAGGAGCGCATCGAAGAGGGCCGCTGGGAAAGCGAGGGTGGCGCGACGCCGTCCGGCCCGCGCCTGAGCGAGGTGGCACCGGCGGCACCCGCCAGCATGCCCCCCCCGCGACCGGGCGGATGTCGACCTCGGCCTGATCCGATCCCGGCCGGCCGACGATGGCCGTACGCAGAGTCTCAGTCGCTCGCGCAGGGCAAGGCCAGACGGGCCACGGCACCTTGTACGGACTGCTGCCAGTCCACGATGCCGCCGGCATGCGTCACGGCGACACGCAGCAGCTCGCGATGCAGTTCCAGAGCGAAGCCCGCCTGCGGGATACCAGCGTGACCGATGACGAGCAGAGCACGGTCGCCATCGCGGACGGTGGTCAGCTCGAGCACGCTGCGGGCCGGCGCGCCATCGATCACGATGATCGCCAGCCCGGCCAGCAGGTCGAAACTGTCCTCGGGCCGCAGCGCGACGACGACGGACTCGCCGGCCGGCGCTGCCAGGCGCCACTCCAGCTGGTTGCGACGCACGGCCGGCATCAGCACCGATTGAACGTCCTGCAATGCCGCATCGAACGGCGTGCGCGGCGGTGGCGGCGCACCCGTTCCGCGTCCCGGCGCGAGGCGCAGTTCCATCGAACGCAGCGCGGTCTTGAGCCGGCCGAGTTCGTTGCGCGTCCGCTGCAGCAGGTTCGCCGAGTTTGCGACCGCATCCGCCGACTCGCGTGTCGTGGGCAACAGCCGCGCCAGCAGTTCGGTCGACAGCGCGAGACCGTTGAGCGAACCGTTGACGTCGTGCAGCAGCACGGGCAGCAGGGAGTGCAGGTTCTGCTGGCGCAGCGCGAGTCGCGCCACGGGGCCGGCCAGCGCCTCCGGCAGCCGTGCGACGGACGTGGTGCCGGTCATGGGCCGTCGGTCCCGGTGGCCTCCGGCACGGCATCGCCGATCGCGCCGTACTCGTGCAGCCGGTTGTAGAGGGTCTTGACGGACACGCCGAGCGCCTCGGCGGCCTGGGCCTTGGAGCCCTTGCATTGTTCCAGCGTCGCGAAGATCAGGCGCCGTTCGACGTCGCTGATACGGCTGCCGACGCGCACCGTGATGAAGGGACCGGTGTCGCGCGGCGCGATGCCGAGCTCGGCCGGCAGGCACTGCGGCAGGATCGACTCGTCGGCGAGGATGAAGGCCTGGTGCACTACGTTGCGCAGCTCGCGCACGTTGCCGGGCCAGGCGTGGCGTCGCAGGACCGCCATCGTCTCGGGTGCGAAGCGCTTCTCGCGGCCTTCCTCGCGGTTGAGCTCATCGAGGAAATGCAGCGCCAGCAGCTCGATGTCGTCCGGCCGGTCGCGCAGAGCCGGCAGTACGATCGGGAACACCCGCAGGCGATACATCAGATCGGCGCGCAGCTTGCCCGCGGCGACGGCCTCACTGGCGATGCAGTTGGTGGCGGCGACGATGCGCACGTCCGTACGCACCGGCACCTGCGAGCCGACACGCATGAAATGCCCCGTCTCGAGCACACGCAGCAGCTTGACCTGCAGATCCGGCGCCATCTCGGTGATCTCGTCGAGGAACAAGGTGCCACCGTGCGCGGCCTCGAAGTAGCCGCGGTGCTGGCGCGTCGCGCCCGTGAAGCTTCCCTTCTCGTGTCCGAACATCTCGCTCTCGATCAGTTGGGGAGCTATCGCCCCGCAATTCACCGCGAGGAACGGCCGCCCGGCACGACGACTGAGCTCGTGGATCGAGTGGGCCACCAGCTCCTTGCCGGTGCCGCTCTCGCCGGCGATGAACACCGGCACGGAGGTCGGCGCGACCCGCGCGATCTGGTCGTAGACCGCGCGCATCGGTGGCGAGGCCCCGATCAACAGCCCGAAGCGCCCGCCGATACCATCACGATCCACGGCCGGCTCGGTCTCGTCCGCTGAGGCTTCCCGCGGCACCGGCGATACGTCCGTGAGTATGCGCTGCAGCCGCCCGATGTCCACCGGCTTCACGAGATAGTCGGTCGCGCCGAGGCGCAGCGCGTCGATCGAGGTGTCGAGACTCGCGTGGCCGGTCATCAGCACCACCGGAGGTCGCGTGGCCGGGTCGAGCTCCTGAATGAAGGCGATGCCGCTACCGTCGGGCAACACGAGGTCGGCCAGGATCACCGATGGCGGATCGTCGGCAAGCGCGGCACGCGCGTCGGCGAGGGTCGCCGCGGCGCGTGGCACGAAGCCCTCCGCGCGCACCAGCTCGACGAGCAGCTCGCGCGTGCCGGCGTCGTCGTCGATGACCAGCGCCCGTCTCACGGAACACACCCTCGACGGCTGCCTGGCCGAACGCACGGTTCGGCGCCGCCGCGCAAGCTGGCATGCGATTTGCTCGCCATCGGTGGGCGACGGGATCGCCTGCGGCTTCCCGCGGGTTTGTTCGTACCTTCGCCCTGCTCCCGGCGCATCGCCCGTCCTGCCTCTCCTCGCCTCGAAACCCCGTCCAGGACTGCTCGTTCCCGGCTCAGCGTCGGATCGTGCCGCACTGTGCGGCTCTGGTCCGCGTCGCGGCCCGCCCGCTGCCCCGCGCAGGCGACCGCTTCAGCTCCCTGCGCGTGCAGCGCGGCGCGCGGCTCCTCCGGCCCTGTTCGCGCACGGACGTGCAAGCCTTACATGAGTCCTGCAATGCTGGCGCATCGCACTCAGTGTGCGATGCGCGGTACTCGATGCGCGGGCTGCGCAGATCGCACGCTGCGGCCGATGGAGCGTCGGGATTTCAGCCCTTGCGGCTGGCATCGCAATTGCATGAGCGCAAGGGCGCATCGAACGAGCCCGTAACGGAGGACCACACCAGGAGCATCGTCAGCGACTCGGCAACAGCATTCCGGGAGACCATCCGGCCACGGCTGGAAGTGTACGTCCCGGTCGATCCGAATCCACGCTTTGTCCGCATTGATGCCGGCGGGCCCACGTTACGGTGTGGACACGGTGAACCCGGGCCGAGAGCACCAGTATCGGCTCGCTCGCCGACGTCCCGTCGGACGGCGCTGACAGCCGGCGCGTCGTTGCGCCCGGTCGCCGGTGCGGCGGTTCGGACGTTCGCCGGCGTCCGGTGCCGCGCGCATTCAGCGCAGCGTGCCGCCCGCGACGCGCAGGCGCACGGTGTCGGCAGCCTGTGCCCGCCGGCCGAGTTCGGCCAGCAGCCGGCGGCAGTCCTCCGCCGGCAACGGCCCGCTGTAGTAGTAGCCTTGAGCGAAGTCGCAGCCGAGGCTCGCCAGGCGCAGCGCATGCTGCGCGGTCTCGACCCCTTCGGCGATCGTCTCGAGCTTCAGGCTGCGCGCCATGCTGATGATGGCGCTGACGATCGCCGCATCGTTGCTGTCGACGGCCATGTCACGCACGAACGAGCGGTCGATCTTCAGGTGATCGATCGGCAGGTGCTTGAGGTAGCTGAGGCTCGAGTAACCGGTGCCGAAATCGTCGATCGAGATGCGCACGCCCGCGGCACGCAGCCCTTCGAGGGCGCCGATCTGCCGGTCGATTTCGCGCATCACCGTGCTCTCGGTCAGCTCGATCTGCAGCAGCCGCGGCGCGACGTCGTACTCGGCGCAGATCGCCAGCACGCGGTCGCGGATGTTGGTGCGCTGCAGCTGCTGCGCCGAGACGTTGACCGCGACCGGCACGACGGGCATGCCGTCGCGCGACCACTCGGCGAGCTGGCCGCAGACCTTGCGCAGCACGATCTCGCCCAGCTCGACGATCAGGCCGGAGTCCTCGGCGACGGGAATGAACTGCGCCGGCGGCACGTCCCCGAACTGAGGGTGCCGCCAGCGCGCCAGCGCCTCGAGTCCTGCGATGCGCTCGCTGCGCAGGTCCACGAGCGGCTGGTAGTGCACCGTCAGCTGTCCTTCGGCCAGTGCGACGCGCAGTGCCTGCTCGAGCTGCATGCGCTCGTGCACCCGGGTGTTCATCTCGTTGGCGAAGAACTGGAAATTGTCCCGGCCGCGCTCCTTCGCCTGGTACAGCGCGATGTCCGCGCTGCGCAGCAGCTCGGGCGCCGCCGAACCGTCGCGCGGGTAGACCGAAACGCCGAGGCTGACGCTGACGGCATACTCGCGGCCGTCGATGGTCAGCGGCTGGCGCAGATGCTCGGTGACGCGCGCGGCGACGCCTTCGAACACCCGTGGATCTCGGGCGATGGACACCACGACGAACTCGTCGCCGCTGATGCGCGCGACCAAGTCCTCCTTCGCGACGATGTGCCGCAGCCTCTCGGCCATCGCGCGCAGCACGCCGTCGCCGATCTCGTGCCCGCTTGAGTCGTTGATGTTCTTGAAATGGTCGACGTCGATGTAGCAGACCGCGAGCGAGGCGCGCTCGCGACCGGCCTGGTCGATCATGCCGGGCAGCCGGAAGTTCAGGTAGAGACGGTTGGGAAGGCCGGTCAGCGGGTCGTGATTCGCGAGGTGCTCGAGACGCCGCTGATGGTCGAGCAGCCGCGCCTCGGCGAGCTTGCGCTGCGAGACGTCGCGGATCAGCAGCGACACCAGCCGCCGGTCTTCGAGCAGCACCGGGTTCGCGGAGATCTCCACGTCGAGCAGCGAGCCGTCCGCGCGCCGCAGCACGATCTCACAGGGCGCGCGCGCTCCGTCCGCCACGTCCGCGAGCACGCCCCAGAGCAGCGGCAGGGACTGCGGATCCACGATTTCCTCGATGCTGCGCTGCCTGAGGTTCTCGGCAGCGTGCCCGGTCAGTCGCACGACTGCGGGATTGGCCTGCAGCACAGTCTGGCTGTCCGGGTCGAACAGGATGATGCCCTCCTCGGCCTGCTCCACGACGGCACGGTAGAGCGTCTCACTGACCCGGGCCTGGCGGGCCGAGCGCTCCAGCTTGTAGTCGAGCACCGCGGTGATCACGATCACCAGTACGACCATGATCACGATGGCCGCGAGCAGGAACTGCGCCGTCTCCCGGCCCTGCAGGTAGACCGCCCGCGGCGTGTGGGTCGCGAGCACGATCGCGGCCGCGCCGTCGAGCGCGGCCAGCCGGGCGTAGCCGCCGATTTCCCGGTCGCCGAGCGGGATCGAGAAACGCGGCTCCGTGCCCGACCGTGCCCACTGCACCACCGGCGCGGGCACGGGGCCGTCGGGCGCGCGGGCCAGGTCCCACATCCCCACCGGCAGTTGACTGACCGAGGAGATGCGCTCGAGCGTCGCGGGCCCCAGCCGCCGCACGAATACCAGCGTGCCGCGCGACGGACCAGTCCGGTCGGTCTGGATGATCGGACTGGCATCGACCACGGCGACGCCGTCGGGCAGTCGCAGCAGCAGACGGTCGTCGCGCTCCTCCGGCAGAGCGTTCAGCATCGCCAGGTTGGCGCGCAGCACCCGGCGCACCGGCTCGGTGGCCGGCACGGCATGGAAGTCGCCCTCGGCGCGCTGCTCGGCCGAGTAGACCTCGCGACCCGTCTCGTCGACGACGAACACGACGTCGACGTCCATCTCCCTCAGCCCGAGTTTGGAGAAGTTGAGCTCGGCGAACTTCGCGTTGCGGTCGCGGACGAACGCATACATGTCGTCCCAGCTGGCGTAGTCGTTGCCGACCACGGCGATCTGGCGCACTTCGGCCTGCAGCGCCTTGACGACCTGCTCGGTGCTCTGGCGGATGGCCTCGGTTTCCAGCGACTCGTAGCTCGGCAGCAGCACGCGCTCGAGGATCAGCGCGACGCCGGCCAGGAACAGCAGTGCGATCGCCACCATGGCGGACAGGCGGCGGAAGCGCGGGCTCTTGCGTGACGGCGGCATGCCTGGCGTGGCTGGAATGTGACGAAATGATGTCCGATCGTCAGCCACTGCCACTGGCAGCTTGGGTGAGCCAGTTCTCAGAACCCGGGCGATCTGCAGAAGTCCCGTGCCGGCATTACCGGACTGCGACGTGGTACCGCCACGCCTGGTCGGGATTGCGGCAATGGTCCGCCGCCCATGGGCACGGCCGGCACGGCCGCGCGGCGCGGTTCCACCCTCGCAAGGCTACCGTGCACGCAGTGGTGCATATTCTGTAAAAAACAATAGAAACAAATACTTATCTGAACTTCTTTCTATCTGACTTAGCGTAGCGACGAAATTCACGCTGCTGCGACTTTTCTGTTGGTGAAATGACGAAAGAGGGCTATATTTTGTCTGTAGTGGCTTGATTTCATGAGAAGCCACTGACACGGGTCTCTTCATAGAATTTCGAGGTTGTGTCGTTAGCGACGACAGCAACCCACTGTCGGGATCAGGGGGTCGAGATGAATGGCACGTGGCACAGATTCCGGTCCGCTGCGCTGCTGCTGGCGCGGTCGGGCACCGTCAAGGAGCGGCTGCAGTCGGCCTATCGATTGCATCTCGCGGATCTCGACAGCGCGCAGCTGCCCTCCGAAGTGCGCAAGGACTTCGACGCGCTGCGCTGCGCCCTCACCCGCGAGAAGGCGATGCGCGGCGAGGACAGCGTCGCCGCGAGCATCCGCAAGCTCTCGAGCCGTGAGGCCGACGATCTCGCCGCCAGCCTGATCGAGATCTTCGCCTCGTTCTCCCAGCTGCACGACGTGGAGCCGGCACGCCCGGTCGCGACGGCGGCGGCATCGGCTTCCGCGCAGGTGATCCCGCTGTTCGCGCTCGAAGCGCGTCCCTGAACGACGCGGAGGCCGCGCTCAGTCGAGCGTGAACTCCACCACGTCCCAGCGCCCCGTCTGCTCGCCGCGCGCCACGCGGCGGATCGCATCGACCAGCGCCCGTTCGTCCCAGCCGACCATCTCCGTCGCCAGATCGCGCACCCCTTTCGGAATCTCGCTCTGCAGCCCGAACGGGGGCAGCAGCAGCACCGGCTTGCGGCTCGCCTGCGCGAAGGTCATCTGGAACACCAAGAGGCTCGAGTGCGCCCGCAACAGCGCGGCCGTCGCGATCACGACTTCGGCGGGGCGGATCTGGGTCCGCAGTACTTCGCGCTGCACCTCGACGTCGTCGCTCGGCTTGTGGTCGACGGTGCCGCAGTTGCGGTAGTGGAAATTGCGCGCCGACTCGAGGAACTCGAACACGCGCAGATAGTCTTCGTTGTCGGCCCATGCATGGGTCACGAACAACCGGATCGGGTTCTGCTCTGACATCGTGGGCTCCGCCAGTCTCGGGCCGTCCCCGAGTGTAGCGCAAGCGAGCTGTCGCCCCGGACAGACGCCTGCGTGTCGCGGCCGAGCGTGCTGCGGCGCCGCGGCGTACACTTTCCGGGCTGGCTTGCGCGAGGTGGTGGTGAGGCTCGTCGTCTACAACATCCGATATGCGACCGGGACCGGCCCGGCGTTCCACTTACCCCTGCCGGGCGCGGGTTATCTGCGCAGCAGCCGGCGGATCCTCGACGACATCACCCAGTTCATCCGCTCCCAGGATCCGGACCTGGTCGGGCTCATCGAGGTCGACACGGGTTCGATCCGCACTGGCATGGTCAACCAGGCCGAACACATCGCGCGGCGGCTCGGCCACTACACGACCTACGAGTGCAAGTACGGCGCCACCTCGATCAACCAGATGATGCCGATCGTGCGCAAGCAGGGGAACGCGATCCTCGCCGCGCCGAGCGTCACCAACGAGCGCTTCCACTATTTCGACACGGGCATCAAGCGCCTGATCATCGAGCTCGAGCTCGACGACGTCTGCGTGTTCCTGGTGCACCTGTCACTGAAGTACCGCCAGCGGCAGCAGCAGCTGCGCTCGCTGCACGACCTCATCGTCGCCTCGACCAAGCCGGTCATCGTCGCCGGCGACTTCAACACCTTCTGGGGAACCAACGAGATCTTCCTGTTCATGCGTGCGGCCGGTCTGCGCAGCGCGAACGCCAAGGGGCTGCTGTCGTTCCCCGCGCGCACCCCGCGGGTCGAGCTGGATTTCGTCCTGGTGAGCCAGGACATCGAGGTCACCGACTTCCGCATCCCCGACGTGCGCTTCTCCGATCACCGTCCGATCGTCTGCGACTTTCGCGTCAATCGGCGCGTGACCGGGAACCGGCTCACCGCGGCCTGAGACGGCGCAGCGGCATCCCAGGGGCCTGCGAACCACTCCGTCACGGACCACTCCCCGGCATGGAACGCGAACCCGCCTGGCGACTGCAGCGCGATCCCGATGGGCTCGCCTGGCTGCTGCTGGACAAGCCCGATACCTCGACCAACGTGCTGTCGAAGGACGTGCTGCTCGAACTCGATGCGCAGCTCGTCGCGCTCGGGCGTGATCCGCCACGCGGCCTGGTGCTGCACTCGGCCAAGCCTAGCGGCTTCGTCGCCGGAGCCGACATCAAGGAATTCCGCGGTCTCGACAGCGTCGAGACCGCGTACGAGCTGGTGCGCGGCGGGCAGCGCGTACTCGACCGCCTCGAATCGCTGCCCTGCCCGACGGTCGCCGCGCTGCACGGCTTCGTGCTCGGCGGCGGTCTCGAGCTCGCCCTCGCCTGTCGTTATCGCATCGCCGTCGGCGATGAACAGCTCGCGCTCGGCCTGCCCGAGGTCCAGCTCGGCATCCATCCGGGATTCGGCGGCACCGTGCGCGCGGTGCGTCTGCTCGGCGTGCGTGCGGCCATGGACCTGATGCTGACCGGCCGCACGTTGCGCGCTGACAAGGCTCTCGAGCTGGGCCTCGTCGATCGCCTGGTCGCGGACCAGGCCGGACTGGCCGCGGCCGCGCGTGCACTGCTGCAGGATGCGCCTGTGCCGCATCGCCCGCGGCTCGCCGAGCGCGCGCTGTCCTGGCCGCTGCTGCGTCGCCTGGTGCGTCCCTCGATCCTGAAGCCGGTACGGGCGCGAGCCCGCCCCGACCACTACCCGGCGCCCTTCGCGATCGTCGAGCTCTGGGCTGCGCACGGCGCACGCGGCGCGGCCGCCTACGAAGCCGAGGCGCGCTCGATCGCGCGCCTGTTCCTGACCGATACCTCGCGCAGCCTGGTGCGGGTCTTCCTGCTGCAGGATCGCCTCAAGGCGCTCGGGGGCAAGGCCGCGGCGGCGCTGCGCCGGGTGCACGTCGTCGGTGCCGGCGTCATGGGAGGCGACATCGCCGCCTGGTGTGCCGCGCGCGGCTTCGAGGTCACGCTGCAGGACCGTGGCGAGGAATACCTGCGCCCCGCGCTCGAGCGGGCGCGCGTTTTCTTCGAGCGCCGGTTGCGCGACCCGGCACGCGTCGCCGAAGCCGCGGGCCGGCTGCGCGGCGACGTCGCCGGCGAGGGCGTGGCGTCTGCCGACGTCGTCATCGAGGCGATCTTCGAGAACCTCGAGGCCAAGCGTAGCCTGTACGCGTCGCTGGAGCCACGGCTGCAACCCACCGCGCTGCTCGCGACCAACACCTCCTCGATCGTGCTCGAACCGCTGGCCGAGCCGCTGCAGCGGCCCGGACGGCTGCTCGGCCTGCACTTCTTCAACCCCGTGGCGCAGATGCCGCTGGTCGAGGTGGTGCACGCGCCGCACAGCGAGCCGCAGATGCTCGAGCTCGCGCTGGCGTTCGCGCGCCGCATCGACAAGCTGCCGCTGCCCTGCCGCAGCTCGCCGGGCTTCCTGGTCAACCGCGTGCTTGTGCCCTACCTGTTCGAGGCGATGCATGCGGCCGGCGAAGGCCTGCCGCTGGCGCTCATCGACCAGGCGGCACTCGATTTCGGCATGCCCATGGGCCCGGTGGAGCTCGCCGACGTCGTCGGTCTCGACGTCTGCCGCCACGTCGGCCGCATCGTCGCCGAGGCGCTGGGCCGCCGCCCGCCCGACCTGGCCCGGCTCGAGGAACGCGTCGCCGCCGGCAAGCTCGGCCGCAAGAGCGGCGAGGGCTTCTATGTCTGGGTCGACGGCAAGGCGGTGAAGCCGGCCGCCGCTGGCCAGTCGCCGCCGCCGGACCTCGCCGACCGCCTGATCTTCGCCCTGCTGAACGAGTGCGTCGCCTGCCTGCGCGAAGGCCTGGTCGAGGATGCCGACCTCGTCGACGCGGGCGTGATCTTCGGCGCGGGTTTCGCGCCCTTCCGCGGCGGTCCGCTGCACTACGCCAGGCAGCGCGGCATCGCGGCCACCGTGGCACGGTTGCGCGAGCTCGCTGCGAGGCACGGGTCACGTTTCGAGCCCGACCCCGGCTGGGACCGCCTGGCGTGAACTGCGTACCGGGTACGGCCGGACGCCCGTGCTAGCATCCGGCCGTTCCGCGTACCCGTGTTGCGCCGCGAACCGACACTTGCGGCGACAGGCGGTCCGATGAGCGAAGAGAAACCGGTCACGATAGAACTGCTGAAATCCCTCTCGCCCCTGGAAGGGATGAAGAAGGACAACCTCGCCGCCCTGGCGCGGAAGGTCTACCTGCGCGCGCTCTCGCCCGGCCGGCTGCTCTTCAAGGAAGGCGAGCGCGACAAGCGCACCGTCTGGGCGGTCTCGGGCACGGTCGAGATCAGCGAGGGCGACAAGGTCGTCGCAATGATCCGCGGCGGCTCCGCCGAGGCGCGCAACCCCCTCTGCCACCATCAGCCGCGGCGCGCGACGGCGCGTGCACTCGACGACGTCGAATACCTGTCGATCGACAGCGAGCTGCTCGACGTGATGATCACCTGGGACCAGACCGGCACCTACGAAGTGTCGGACCTGCGTCGCTCCGAAACCGAAGGCGACGACGACTGGATGACGACGCTGCTGTCGAGCAGCGCGTTCCAGCGCATCCCGCCCTCGAACATCCAGGCGATCTTCATGCGCATGCAGCGCCAGTCCTACCGCTCCGGCGAGGTCGTGATCAAGCAGGGCGACGAGGGCGACTATTTCTACGCGATCGTCAGCGGCAAGGTCGCCGTGACCCGCGAGACGCCGCTGAACAAGGACGGCATCCGCCTCGCCGAGCTCGGCCCCGGCGACAGCTTCGGCGAGGAGGCGCTGATCGCCGAGGCCAAGCGCAACGCCACGGTACGGATGCAGACCGACGGCGTGCTGGTGCGGCTCGGCAAGAGCGATTTCCGCGAGCTCATGAACGACCCGCTGCTGCACTACGTCGACGAGACGCAGGCCCAGGAGATCGTCGCGCGCGGCGGCAAATGGCTGGACGTGCGCCTGCCGAGCGAATACCAGAACCTGCGGATCGAGGATTCGCTGAACGTGCCGCTGTACTTCATCCGCCTGAAGCTCGGCACGCTGCAGAAGGACACGCCCTACGTGGTCTGCTGCGACACCGGCCGGCGCAGCGCCGCGGCGGCGTTCATCCTGGTCGAGAAGGGCTTCGACGCCTACGTGCTCAAGGGCGGCATCGCCAACGCGCACGTGCCGCTGCGCCGCTCGGCCTGAGAGGCTTTCGCCTCCGATCCCACGCTACATGGTATGCGTGGTCTTGTCGCCGGCCAGCGCGCCGGCGAGATAGGTCTCGATCTTCTTCTGGGTCTGGCCGCGGTCCTGCTCGCTGAACTGCACGCCGATGCCGGCCGTGCGCTTGCCCTGCGCGCCCTTCGGCGTGACCCAGATGACCTTGCCGGCGACCGGCAGTTTCTCGTCCTCGCCCATGAGGTTCAGCAGCATGAACACCTCGTCGCCGAGGCGGTAGTTGCTGTTGGTCGGGATGAACAGGCCGCCGTTCTTCACGAACGGCATGTAGGCGAGGTACAGCGCGCTCTTGTCCTTGATGGTGAGCGTCAGCAGCCCCGGCTTGCCGCCGCCGCGAGGTCCGATGTTCATGGGCCGATGTTCACGGGCCGACATTCATGGGCCATAGTCACCTACTCCGGGGTCGATGCGCCCGTCCGCGCGGCCGGAGCCGGGACGAGGCGCCACAGCAGTCGCTCGAGCACGAGCGACTTGTTGACCGTGCTCTCGGCGAGGCTGCGCGCCTCGCGCACCAGATCCAGCGCCTCGAACAGCGCCCGTATATTCAACGGCAGTCCGCGACCTGACAAGTGCGCGGCCCCGCGCATTTCGGACGGCCCGCCGCCGCCGCGGGCCGCGGCGCGCACGCGTTCTGTGATCCAGTTCTCGATGCAGTCGAGACGCAGCGCATAGCCGTCGCGGCTCCAGCGCTCCGCGGTCGTGACCGGATCGAGCCCGCCCGAGGGCGCGGCGCCGAGCGTGGCGCGCACCTCGCCGGCCAGCGCGGCCACGGCGGCGGCATCGGCCTCGAGCGCCGCCAGGGGCCGGTTGCCGACGGCTTCCAGCACCACCGGCCAGTCCACACCGGCCGGCCCTTCGGCCTGCAGCCAGGCGAGCGCCGTCGCGCGGTCCGGCGCCGGCACGGCGATGCGCGTGCAGCGGCTGAGCACCGTGGCCGGCAGCCTGCCGAGCTCGGCCGCGACCAGCACCAGCAGCGTGCCGCGCGTCGGCTCCTCCAGCGTCTTGAGCAGCGAGTTCGCGGCGTTGCGGTTCAGGCGTTCGGCCGGCGCGAGGATCGCGAGCTTGCGCGCACCGCCGTGACTCGACAGCGCGAGCTCCGCGACCATCTCGCGGACCTGGTCGATGCGGATCTCGCGCGAATCCTCGAGCGGCTGCACGAACAGGCAGTCCGGATGCTGGTCGGCGGCCGCGCGTCGGCAGTCCAGACAGGCACCGCAGGGCCGCGCCGCGTCCGCCGCACGGCAGAACAGCCGTGCCGCGCTCCAGCGCGCCAGCCATTCACCGCCGGCGCCGCGCGGCACGTGCAGCAGCAACGCGTGACCGAGGCGGTCGCTCTCGATCGCGCGGGCGATCGCCTGCTGCGCGGTCTGCAGCCAGGGCAGCACCGCAGTGACCGCAGGCTGCGCATTCACGGGCGCGCTCGCGGTCGCGGTCACGCCAGGCGCTCCAGTGCCGCGAGCGCCGCGCTGCGCACGACCTCGGGCGATGCGGTCGCGTCGATGACGCAGACGCGGCGCGGCGCGGCGTGCGCGATCTCGAGATAGCGCGCACGGACCCGCGTGAAGAACGCGACCGTCTCGCCTTCGAAGCGATCGACGGTCTCCCCGGCCGCGCCGCGCCGCCGCGCCGCGCGCGCGAGGCCCTGCTCGACCGGCAGGTCGAGCAGCAGCGTCAGATCCGGCTCGAGCCCGGCGTGCACCGCCGTCGCGAGCGCCTCGATCCAGGCCGCATCGACACCGCGGCCGCCGCCCTGGTAGGCACGCGTCGCGTCGGTGAAGCGGTCGCAGACGACCCACTCGCCCCGCGCCAGCGCGGGTCGCACCAGGTTGTCGAGGTGGATGCGGCGCGCCGCGAACATCAGCAGCGTCTCGGCCTCCGGCGCGACCACTTCCGCATCGCGCTGCAGCACCAGTGCACGGATGCGCTCGGCGAGCGCCGTGCCGCCCGGCTCGCGCGTGGCGCGCACCGTGAGGCCGCGGGCCGCGAGACGCTCGCCGAGCACCGCGGCCAGGGTCGACTTGCCGGCGCCCTCGATGCCCTCGAGAGTGATGAAGCGCCCTGCGGTCACGGCCCGGCTCCCCTCTTCGCCTCGCGGTCCCGCGCGCGCTGCCGCTCGAGCATGCGGGCGACGCCCTGGCGGTGCTCCTCGTAGGTCGAGGAGAAGAAGTGCGAGCCGTCCGGCAGGCCGGTGGCGACGAAGAAGATCGCGCCGGTCTCGCGCGGCGCGGCCACGGCACGCAGCGCGTCGCGCCCCGGCAGCGCGATCGGCGTCGGCGGCAGCCCGGCGCGGAGGTAGGTGTTGTAGGGCGTGTCGGTCTGCAGGTCGCGGCTGCGGATGTCGCCGTCGTAGCTCGCGCCGATGCCATAGATCACGGTCGGATCGGACTGCAGCCGCATGCCCCGGCGCAGCCGCGTCGTATAGACGCCCGCGACCAGCGGCCGCTCGGACGGCAGGGCGGTCTCCTTCTCGACGATCGAGGCGAGGATCAGCGCCTCGTAGGCCGTGCGGATCGGCAGGTCGGGCCGGCGCGCGTCCCAGGCCGCGGCGAGCTCCCGCTCCATCTGCCGCCCGGCGAGCTGCAGGATCTCGAGGTCGGTCGTGCCGTCGGCGAAGCGGTAGGTGTCCGGAAAGAAGCGCCCCTCCGGATGCAGGCCCGGCCGGCCGAGCGCCGCCATGACTTCGGCGTCGGCGCGGCCGCGCAGCGTCGCCTTGACGCGTGGATGCGCCTCGAGCGCGCGGCGGAAATCGCCGAAGGTCGCGCCCTCGACGACGGTCAGCGACTCGAGCACGACATCACCGCGCTCGAGCCTGGCGAGGATCTCGAGCGCGGTGGCACGCGCCGGGATGTCGTAGGTGCCGGCGCGCACCTTCGGACTGCGGGCGCGCAGCCGCAGCCACAGCTCGACCGCGCGCGCATCGCCGAGTGCGCCGCGCTGCGCCAGCGTCGCGAGCACCGTGCGCAGCCCCTCGCCCGGCCGCACGTGGATGCGCACGGTCTCGGCATGCGGGCCGGGACGGCTGACGGCGCCCTCCAGCGACCGCCAGAGCAGCAGCGCGCCCGCGCCGGCGACCAGCAGCGCCACGAGCATCACGATCCGGGAGACGCGCATCGACATCCGCGCAGTCTAATCGCGCAAGCCCGCGATGCGCGCCTGCAGGGCCGCTGCGGCTTCGCCGCCGTCGCGGCCGGCGCGCCAGGCATCGAGCTCGGCCACCGGCCAGATGCCGACCCGGACGTTGGTGAAGAAGATCTCGGTGGCACGCCCGAGCTCCGCCGGTCGCAGGCTGCGCTCGACGACCTCGAGCCCGAGCCGCGGCGCCTCGCGCAGCACCACGCCACGCATGACCCCGCGCACGCCCGCGGCCGCGAGCGGCGGCGTCACCAGGCGCCCCTCCAGGCAGGCGAACAGGTTCGACTGCGTGCCCCCGACCACCTCCCCCGCGACCGTGGACATGACCGCCTCGGCACAGCCGGTTCCGGCAAGCCGCGCGCGCGCCAATACGTTCTCGAGGCGGTTCAGGTGCTTGATGCCCGCGAGCTGCGGCGACAGCCCGGCGAGCACCGGCGAATGACAGGCACGGATGCCGCCTGCGGTGGCCGCGGCCGGCAGCGGATAGCGCACGACGATGCGCCGCGGCCGCGACGCCGTCGGCGGCCCGTAGCCGCGCTCCGGCGAGGAGCCGCGCGTGACCATCACGCGTACCACGCCGTCGGCACCGAGCGCCGCGGCACGCCGCACCTCGGCGGCCAGCAGCGCAGCCTCGGGAGCCGCGATGCCGAGCGCCGCGCAGCCCGCGGCCAGGCGCGCCAGGTGCTGGCCGAGGAAACGCGGCTCCCCGTCCCGACAGACGATGGTCTCGAACAGGCCGTCGCCGTACATCAGGCCACGGTCGTCGAACGGCACGGCCTCGCCCGGCAGGCCGTCGATCCAGGCGCGCGCGCTCATGCGCTCGCACCGAGCGCAGCCAGCACGCCGCGCGCCTTGGCGCGCGTCTCCTCGAGCTCGCGCTCCGCGATCGAGTCGGCGACGATGCCGGCGCCGGCACGCAGACTGACGACGCCGTCGACGCAGACCAGGGTACGGATCAGGATGTTGAAGTCCGCCGAGCCGTCGAGCCCGAGCATGCCGATCGAGCCGGTGTAGGCGCCGCGCGCCTCGCCCTCGAGCGCGGCGATGACCTGCATGCAGCGCAGCTTGGGGCAGCCGGTGATCGTACCGCCCGGAAACACCGCGCGCAGTGCATCGACCGGCGTGACGTCGGCGCGCAGCCGGCCGCTGACCCCAGAGACGATGTGGTGCACGTGCGCATAAGTTTCGACGGTCATGAAGTCGTCCACGTGCACCGAGCCCGCCTCGCAGATCCGCCCGAGGTCGTTGCGCTCGAGATCGATGAGCATCACGTGCTCGGCGCGTTCCTTGGGGTGCGCGACCAGCTCCCGGGCCGTCGCCCGGTCCACCTGCGCGGCATCGCCCGGCCGGCGCGGCCGCGTGCCGGCGATCGGCCGCGTGCTGACCCGGCCCTGCGCGATCTGCAGCAGCCGCTCCGGCGAGGAGCTGAGGATCGACATGCCGCGCCAGTGCGCTCGGACGGCGAACGGCGCCGGATTGGCCGCGCGCAGACGGCGGTACAGTGCATCGATGTCGGCGTCCGGCGCCAGGGTCGCGCGCCAGCCGCGCGACAGGTTCGCCTGGTACAGGTCGCCGGCGCGGATGTGTTCCTGGATCCGCGCCACGCGCTCCAGGAACTGTGCGGGATCGTCTTCCTCGATGCGCACCGGCGGCGCAGGCGCCCGTCGTGGCGCCCCGTCGCCGGCCGCGAAAGCCGCCGCGGCGTCGGCCTCGAGGCGGCGCAGGCGCTCGGCGCCGGCGGCATCCAGCTCGGACATCGCGCAGACGCGGCCGCGCTCGAGATCGGCGACCAGGGCACCGCGGGTGCGCAGGGCAAACGCGCCGAAGGGCTGCGAGATCGCCGGCAGCCGCAGATGCGGCTCGATTTCGGCTGCGAGCTCGTAGCCTGCGAACACGGCGAAGCCGCCAACCCAGGGCAGCGCCGGCCCGCCCCCCGTGCCGCCCGGGCTCGAACCCGCGGCGTGCAGCGCGCCCGGCTCGCCCCGCGTGCCGTCCGGACTCGAACCTGCGCCATGCGGCGTACCCGGTGCACCGGCCGCCTCGTGCCACCAGGACTGCAGCGCCGCCAGGAAGCCGCCCGGCACGCCGACGTGGCGCCGGCCCTCGCCCGAGGCGCCGAGCCGGCCGTCGCGCTCGAGCCAGAGCGCGTCCGCGCCGGCCGCGACCAGCACGCTGTGGCGCGCCAGCGGCCCGCGCGAGGCGCTGTCGAAGAACACGGGATAGTCGGCGGGACGATGCTCGGCCAGACGCAGCAGGGCGTCGGCCGGCAGGGGGAGCTCGCGGACCAGGAGGGGACGCGCCCGCCCGTCCATGGGCTCAACCGGTGAAGCGGCGGAAGATCAGCGTGCCGTTGGTGCCGCCGAAGCCGAAGGAATTCGACAGGGCGACGTCGATCTTCATCGGCCGCGCGGCATTGGGCACGTAGTCGAGATCGCAGTCGGGGTCCGGGTTCTCGAGGTTGATCGTGGGCGGCGCGACCTGGTCGCGGATGGCCAGCACCGAGAACAGCGCCTCGACGACGCCGGCCGCGCCGAGCAGGTGCCCGGTCATCGACTTGGTGGAGTTGACGGCGAGTCTGTAGGCCTGCTCGCCGAAGGCGCGCTTGATCGCGGTGGTCTCGGCCTTGTCGCCGAGCATGGTCGAGGTGGCGTGGGCGTTGAGGTATTGCACCGCATCGGGCGCGATCGCGGCATCGCGCAGCGCATTGCGCATGGCGATGCGCGCGCCTTCGCCGTCCTCGGGCGGGGCCGTAATGTGGTGCGCATCGCCGCTCATGCCGAAGCCGATGAGCTCGGCATAGATGTGCGCGCCGCGTGCCCGGGCATGCTCGAGCTCCTCGATGACCATGGCGCCGCCGCCGTCGGCCATGACGAAGCCGTCGCGGTCGCGGTCCCATGGCCGCGAGGCCTTCTCCGGCGCATCGTTGCGCTGCGACAGCGCCTTGGCCTGGCTGAAGCCGCCGACGCCACAGTGGGTCGTCGACATTTCGGCGCCGCCGGTGATCACGAGATCGGCATCACCGTACTGGATCGCGCGCATGCCGAGCCCGATCGCGTGGGTCGAGGTCGTGCAGGCGGTGACCACGCCGAGGTTCGGGCCCTTGAGGCCGTACTTGATCGACAGGTGGCCGGAGATCATGTTGATGATCGAGGACGGGATGAAGAACGGCGAAATCTTGCGCGGGCTCTGCGCCGCGAGATAGGCATTGTGCTCGGACTCGATGGTCGCGAGGCCGCCGATGCCGGCACCGCTGATGACGCCGCAGCGTTCGACGTCGAGCCTGGAGAAATCCGCACCGCTGTCGGTGACGGCCTGCATGCCGGCGGCGACGCCGTACTGCATGAACTCGTCCATGCGGCGCGCTTCCTTCGGCGCGATGTACTGCGAGACGTCGAAGCCGCGCACGGCGCCGCCGAAGCGGGTCGCGAACGCCGAGACGTCGAAGCGCGTGATCGGGCCGATGCCGCTCTCGCCGCGCAGGATCGCCGCCCACGCCGCATCGACCGTGCTGCCGACCGGCGAAACGATCCCCAGAC
>JADLDF010000314.1 GCA_020846815.1 Gammaproteobacteria bacterium
GACGCTGCACGCCAATTCGGCGCTGCGTTCGATCCCGCGCCTGCTCGATCTCGGCGTGAGGCCCGAGGTGCTGGCCGGCAACCTCGTCGGCATCATCGGCCAGCGGCTGGTGCGCACGCTGTGCACGAACTGCAAGATTCCGGGCGAGCCGGACGAGATCGAGGCGCGGCTGCTCGGCTGCGCCAGCGACGCGACCCTCTATCGCGCCTTCGGCTGCGAGGCCTGCGACTACACCGGCTATCGCGGCCGCGCGGCCCTGGTGGAGATCGTGCGCTGGAACGCCGCGCTCGACGAGCTGCTGGCGGCACGCGCCAGCCTCGGCGAGCTGACGCGCGCGGTGCGCGCGCAGGGCTTCGTCGACCTCGCGGAAGCGGCGCTGCGGCGCGTGCGCGCCGGCGACACGACGCTCGAGGAAGCGGCACGCGTCGTTGATCTGACGGAGCGCGTGGGCGCATGAGCCTCTACCGCTATCGTGCCGCCGACGTCGCGGGCCGCGTGGTCCGCGGCGAGAGCCGCGCCGACAACGAGCGCGAGCTCGAGGGGCGGCTCGCACGCGTCGGCCTCGAGCTGCTGGCGGCCGAACCGGTGCAGAACGTCATGCCGTGGTTCATGCGCCGTGCGCGGCTGCGCGGCCGGGAGCTGATCAACTTCTTTGTCCAGCTCGAGTCGCTGCTGCGCGCCGGCGTGCCGATGCTCGATGCGCTCGCCGACCTGCGCGACTCGGCGGCCACGCCCGCGATCCGGCAGGTCATGACCGACCTGATCGACCGCATCGAGACCGGTTCGACGCTGTCCGAGGCGCTGGCAGCGCAGTCGGCGAGCTTCGACGGCCTGCTGGCCGGACTGGTGCGCACCGGCGAAGTCACCGGGCGGCTCGCCGACGTGCTCGGCGAGATCGTGCGCAGCCTCAAGTGGCAGGACGAACTCGCGGTGCGGACCAGCAAGGCGGTGCGCTACCCCGCCTTCGTCGCGGTGGTGATCTTCGCCGTGGTCTGCTTCCTCATGGTCTACCTGGTGCCGCAGCTGTCGTTGTTCCTCTCCGGCTTCGGCCGCGAGCTGCCGCTGCAGACTCGTGTGCTGATGGCGACTTCCGGCGTGGTGACGGCCTGGTGGCCCATCCTGGTCGCCGCTCCGCCGCTCGGCTGGCTGCTGCTGCGCTTCGCGATCGCGCGCAGCGAGCGCCTGCGGCTGGCTCGCGACGCCTGGCTGCTGCGACTGCCGCTGGTCGGCGAGGTGGCACGCAAGATCGTGCTGGCGAGGTTCGCCAACACCTTCGCGCTGATGTTCGGCTCCGGCATCGCGGTGCTGGATGCGCTCGCGCACTGCGAACGCTCGGCCGGGAACCTTGCGATTGCCCATGCGCTGGGGCGCGCCCGCACGCTCGTGGCGCAGGGCTCGCCGGTGTCGGAGGCGTTCGCCACGCTCGAGATCTTCCCGACGTTCGTCGTGCGCATGCTGCGCATCGGCGAGATGACCGGGCAGCTCGACGCCTCGCTGCGCAACGTCAGCTACTTCTTCACGCGCGACGTCGACGAGCGCCTCGATAGCCTGCAGTCGATGATCGAACCGGCGCTGACCCTGGTCATGGGCGCCGTGCTCGGCTGGGTCATGGTCGCCGTGCTCGGACCGGTCTACGACACGATCACGCAGTTCGGGAGCTGATTCCCATGCATCGCGCGGTCCAGTATCTCTCACCGGGCGAGTCGCGCAGCTGGCGCCACGACGGCCGGATGCTGCAGCCCGGCGAGCCGGCACCCCGCTCGGCCGTGGTCGCCGTCGTCGACTTTCCCGACGAGTCCTACGTGCTCGCCAGGCTGCCGGCGATGCGCGGTCACGACGGCCGCCTGCTGCGGCGACGGCGCCTGGAGCGCGAGTTCCCCGGCGTGTCGCTCGCGCTGGTGCAGCCGCTGCGCCGCGGCCGCGAGATCGACGGCAACGACGCAGTGCTGATCGCGGTGCCCGGCGGCGCGGCGCTGCAGGATGCGCTCGGCGACATCGCGCGAGAACATGCGCTGCGCGCCGTGACCACGCCGGCGCTGCTCGCCGGCGAGTGGCTGCGCCGCGCCCGCATCCGCCAGCGCCGCGTGCTGATCGTGCTGCCGACGCCGGCCGGTGTGCGCCTGCTGTTCCTCGACGACGGGCGCCCGACGCTGTCGCGCCTGACGGGGCCGCTCGCGCCGCAGGCGACGGCGGCGGAGATCGCGCGTACCGTGCAGTATCTGCAGAACACGCAGCGGGTGGCGCGCGGCGAGTCGGTCGAGCTGTGGTTCTGGGGCATGGACGACGCCACGGCGGCGGCCTGCCTGCCGGCCGGCGTGAACGTCACACCCTCGAGTGCACCGCGCGTCCCTGGATTGCCCGATCCCGAGCGCGAAGGCCTGCAGGCGCTGCTGGCGCTCGCGGTCGACGACCCCGGCGCGCCGCAGCTCGCGCCCGACGAGCTGCGCATGGGCTGGCTGGCGCGGGAACTCGAGCGTGGTTCGCGGCTCGCCGCGGCTGCGGTCGCCGTGCTGGCGATCCTCGTCGCCGCCGGCTTCGAGTGGCGGATCCAGCGCGTTTCGGCCGCGACGGCCGACGTCGTGGCGCAGCACGCGGCCATCGAGCAGGGTGCCATGCGGCTCGATGCGGATCTCGGGCGGCGCGGCCTAACGCTGGCCGAGGTCGCGACCTTGCCCGAGGCCGAGCAAAGCCTCGCGGCGGGCGGCGTGGATCCCGCGGCCGCGCTGGCGATCGTCGGTGTCGGTTTCGGTGCGCAGCAGGACGTGACCGTGCAGGGTGTGGAACTGCGCGCGATGCCGCTCGCCGGCTCGGCCGAGGCCGCGGTCGCCGCGCCGGATCCGGCGGAGGTCCCGGCCGCCGCCGCGGACCTCGATGTCGCCACGGCCTGCGCCGTCGGGCCGCAGGCGACGATCCTGGTGGAGTTCGGCCTCGCCGAGGGCCTGGGCGTGCGGCGTCGCGATGCGGCGCTCGGCTGGGTGCGGGAGGCGGCCGCCGGGCTCGAGCCCTGGCGCGCCGGCGCGGCGGCGCGCGCGATCGGCCGCCGCGATGCCGTCGTGGTCACTGCGGATCGCGACGAGGCAAGGGTCGATGCGCGCTGGGCCGTGTGCCTGCGCAACGAGATGCCGACGTGAGCGCGCGGCTGAAATGGATGTGGGCCTCGGCGCACCGCGGACGGATGCTGCGCGCGATCCTGCTGTGCGGTGCCGCGCTGACCTCGGGCATCGTGGTCCTCGGGCTGCAGGGCCTGCGGATGTCGCGCGGCGTCCAGGCCTTCGACAGCGAGCAGGCTGCACTGCAGGTGGCACATGCCGAATCGGCAGCGCTGCGCGTGCTGGCGGGCGAGCTCGGTGAGCGCGAGGCGCGGGTGGCTGGGCTGCGCTCGCGCGGGTTCACGGCCGAGGCCGACCGTGTCGGCTGGGTCGAGGCCGTATCGGCGGCCGCCGAGTCGCTGCGGCCACTGCGCTTTGCAGTGGAGGTCGGTGCGGAGTCGACACTGCCGCTGCCGCCTGCCACGCAGGCCTGGTACGACGAGCGCGGGCTCGCTGCGCCGCGACTGGCGGCGAACGAGCTGATGCTCGAGGTCGAGGGGTTGCACGAAGGCGAGATCGTCGCACTGCTCGCGCGGGCGCGCGAGGCCGGCGGCGCCGTCGTGCGCGTCGAACGCTGCCGGCTCGATCGACGCGCCGACATGGGCGTGCTCGGCGCGGTCTGCACGCTGCGCCGCTTCGCGCTGCTCGCGCCCGAGTCGCCGGAGATGCCCGGATCGCAGGGGTCGACGACATGATCGCCGGTCTCGCGAGACGGCCCATCACCGCGGCGTTGCTCGCGCTGTCCTGCGTGCCCTCGTTCGTGCCGTCTTGCTTGCAGGCCGCGGAGCTGCCGCGCGTGTTCTTCACGCCGGCCGAGCGCGCCGCCATCACCCGCGACCGGCTGGCCGGCCGCCCGGTCGCATCGCGCACGGACGTGCGCGACGCCACGGCCGCGGCGGCGATCGCGCCGTCAGGTGAGGCCGGCGAGGTCCCGGCGAGGGCGGCGCCGCGTGCCGCGCGCGTCGAAGGCATCACCATCGGCCGCGATGCGCGACCGGTCGTCTGGATCGCCGGCGAGCGCATCACCGATGGCGGCACGTGGCGCGGCTATCGCGTGCGGGTCACGCGCGACGGCGCGCGGTTCGTCGCGGCCGACGGCTCCGAACGCCACGTCCGCGTCGGCATGGAGATCCTGCGATGAGGCGACAGCACGGTGCTGCACTGCTGGTACTGCTCGCCGTGCTGTTCACCGTGGCGACGGCCGCGGCCGTCGCCGCACTGCGACCCCTCGCCCGGCCCGACCGCACCGTCGCCGCACAGCAGCGTGCACTGGCGCTGGCGCGTGACGCGCTGCGCGGGCATGCCTTGCAGCAGCACTGCGCGGATCCGGCCCGGCCGCTCGATGCGCTGCTCGCCTGTCCGGAGGGGCCGGCCGCCGAGGGAGTCGCTGCGGCCGCCGGTCCAGGCGTCACGCGCGGCTGGCTGCCCTGGCGCACGCTCGGACTGCCGCCGCTGCACGATGCGTCCGGCACCTGCCTGTGGATGGAACGTGACGGGTCCACGGCGCGCGTGATCGCAGCCGGCCCGCCCGTTGCCGGCCAGCTGCGCGGTGCGGCTCCCGGTCGCACGCTCTGCCCGGGATCGGTCGATCCCGCCCAGTATCTCGACGCCGGTGACGTCGCCGTCGCGCTGGTGCTCGATGCGGCCATCGTGGCCGCCGCCTGCCCATGACGTCCGTGCCGGCACGCAGCCGCGGATTCTCGCTGATCGAGCTCGCAGTCGTGCTGCTGATCGTCGGTCTGCTGGTCGGTGGCACGCTGGGCACGGTCGGGGCGCTGCAGCAGCGCCAGCGCTACAGCAGCACCGAGGCGCAGATGGAGGAGATCCGCGACGCACTGATCGCCTTCGCGGTCGTGAACCGTCGTCTGCCCTGTCCCGCGGATCCGGCCGTCGCCGACACCGTGGCGGGCGCGGGCCTCGAGCGCGTACCCACGGCCGCCGGCTGTACCGGCGGCCCGGCCGGTGCCTTGCCCTGGGCGACGCTGTCGCTGCCCCAGGGCGACGCCTGGAGCCGCCGCTTCGGCTATCGCGTCAGCGCGGCGTTCTCGCGCCAGGCTCCCGCGTTCACGCTGGCGAGCACCGGCGACAACGTCGTGCGCAACGGCGCGGCCGTGGTGCTGGCCGGCGCCGTGCCGGCGGTCATCGTCTCGCACGGTGCCAATGCGCGCGGCAGCCGCGGCCCGTCGGGGCTGGCCTCCGCCGGCAGCCCCGACCTGCGCGAGCAGGAGAACGCGGACGGCGATGCCGAGTTCGTCCTCGACGTGCCCGGCGAGAACTTCGACGATCTCGTCGGCTGGGTGCCCGCGCCGGTGCTGGTCTACCGGATGCTGCAGGCCGGCGCGCTGCCCTGAGATGCGGCGACGGCGCTTCCTGCAAGTGCGCCCGGGACCGTGACCGCGAGCCGCGCAGCAGTGGCGCTCAGTGCCGCTGCAACGCCCGTTTCAGGGCATCCGCCATGACGCCATCGCCGCGCGGCTCGTCGCGCCGCGGCGCATCCCCCTGTCCCGCTCCCCGGCGAGCGTCGCGACCGGGCACGCCGCGGCCCGCATTGCCCTGTCTCGCGTTGCCGTGGCCTGCACCGCCCGGCGCGTCGCGGCCACGCTCGCCGCCCGCGGCGCGCGTCTCGCGCGGTCCGGCCGGCTCGTCGAGACGCATCGACAGCGCGATGCGCCGGCGCTTCACGTCGACCTCCAGCACCTTGACCTTGACGATGTCGCCGGCCTTGACGACCTCGCGCGGGTCCCTGACGAAGCGGTTCGACAGCACCGAGATATGCACCAGTCCGTCCTGGTGCACGCCGACGTCGACGAAGGCACCGAAGGCCGTGACGTTGGTGACCACGCCCTCGAGGATCATCGACGGCTCGAGCTGCGCGAGCTCCTCTACGCCCTCGCGGAAGGTTGCCGTGCGGAACTCGGGGCGCGGGTCGCGACCCGGCTTCTCGAGTTCCCTCAGGATGTCACGCACCGTCGGCAGGCCGAAGCGCTCGTCGGTGTATCGGGCCGGGTCGATGCGCTTCAGCGTCGCGCCGTCGCGCATGATCTCGCCGAGCGGACGCCGCAGGTCGCCGAGGATGCGTTCGACCACCGGATAGGCCTCCGGATGCACCGCCGAGGCATCCAGCGGATCGTCGCCGGCGGGAATGCGCAGGAAGCCCGCCGCCTGCTCGAAGGTCTTGGGGCCGAGCCGCGGCACGTCCTTGAGCTGCTCGCGCCTGCGGAACGGGCCGTGCGCGTCGCGGTGCATCACGATGTTCTCGGCGAGCGAGCCCGTCAGGCCCGAGATCCGCGCCAGCAGCGGCACGGAAGCGGTGTTGACGTCGACGCCGACCGCGTTCACGCAGTCCTCGACCACCGCATCGAGCTGCTTCGCGAGCTTCACCTGGCTGACGTCGTGCTGGTACTGACCGACGCCGATGGACTTCGGATCGATCTTGACGAGCTCGGCGAGCGGATCCTGCAGACGCCGCGCGATCGACACCGCGCCACGCAGGCTGACGTCGAGCTGCGGAAACTCGCGTGAAGCGAGCTCGGAGGCGGAGTACACCGACGCGCCGGCCTCGGAGACGACGATCTTGACGAGGCGCAGCTCGGGGTGGCGCTTCACGAGCTCGGCGGCGAGCCTGTCGGTCTCGCGTGAGGCCGTGCCGTTGCCGATGCTGATGAGCTCGACACCGTGTTTCTTCGCGAGCAGACCGAGCGTGTGCAGCGCGCCGTCCCAGTCGTTGCGCGGCACGTGCGGATGGACGGTCGCCGTGTCGAGCAGCTTGCCGGTACGGTCGACGATCGCGACCTTGACGCCGGTGCGCAGTCCCGGGTCGAGGCCCATGGTCACGCGGTGGCCAGCCGGCGCCGCCAGCAGCAGGTCGTGCAGGTTGGCCGCGAACACGCGGATCGCTTCGGCCTCGGCGCGCTCGCGCAGCGCGGCGAACAGCTCCATCTCGAGCTGCCAGGCGAGCTTCACCGTCCAGGTCCAGCGCGCCGTCTGCAGCAGCCAGGCATCGGCCCTGCGGCCCTGTTCGGCGATACCCTTCGCTGCGGCGATCCTGCGCTCGCAGGCGTTCATCGGCTTCACCAGCGCATCGCCGGCGGCGACATCCTCGGGCAGCCGGATCGAGACGCGCAGCACATCCTCGTTGCGACCGCGGAACAGGGCGAGGGCGCGGTGTGGCGCGACCTTGGCATACGGCTCCGAGTAGGCGAAGTAGTCGCGGAACTTCGCGCCCGCGTCCTCCTTGCCCTCGGCGACCGCGGATACGACGATGCCGTGCTCCTCGAGGTGCGCGCGCAGCGCGCCCACCAGCTCCGCGTCCTCCGCGAAGCGCTCGATCAGGATCTGGCGCGCGCCGTCGAGTGCAGCCCTGGTGTCGGGCACGCCCGGATTGCTGCCGTTCTCAGTCTCGAAGGCCGCGCGCAGGTACTTCGCCGCCTCGATCTCGGGGTCGAGCTGCGGGTCGGCGAGCAACGCGTCGGCGAGCGCCTCCAAGCCGGCCTCGATCGCGACCTGTGCCTTGGAGCGCCGTTTCGGCTTGTACGGCGCATACAGATCCTCCAGCCGCTGCTTGGTCTCGGCCGTCCGGAGGCCGGCCTCGAGTTCAGGTGCGAGCTTGCCCTGCGAGCGCACGCTCTCGAGGATCGTTGCGCGCCGCTTCTCGAGCTCGCGCAGGTAGCCGAGGCGCTCTTCGAGCCGGCGCAGCTGCACGTCGTCGAGCCCGCCGGTGGCTTCCTTGCGGTAGCGCGCGATGAACGGCACCGTCGCGCCCTCGTCGAGCAGTGCCACGGCAGCAGCGACCTGCGCGGGCTTCGCGCCGAGCTCGGCGGCCAGACGTTCGCCGATGGAGGGCAGGGCGGTCGTGGTGACGGGGGCGGGCGACGTTGCGGGCATGTCCAGGGCCGGGTCCTCGAGAGGGGTCGCGACTATGCGCGACGGCACACCGAGCGACAAGACTTGCGCGCAGCGCACGCGGCGTGCAGGGACGATGCCTGTCGGCGCGCGCCGACTGCATGTGTCCCGGCGGCGCAGTAAAACCGTTGCATCACGGTGAGGAGCGATGCCATGCGTCTGTCGATCTGGAAGAAATATGGCTTCGGCTGGGTGACCGGCATGCTGTTCCTGATCACGCTGGCCGGCGACTGGGTGACCGGTTGGTTCGTCTACGTCGACGATCAGCAGGCCCACGCACGACCCGTCGAGATCCGCAGTTTCGCGCTGCAGCTGTCGCGCGACACGCTCGAGAACTGGCAGTCCGAATTCCTGCAGCTCGTCTGGCAGGTCGCGGGCCTTACCTACCTGCTGTACGTCGGCTCGCCGCAATCGAAGGAAGAGGACGATCGGCTCGAAGACAAGCTCGACGCGATCCTGCGCAGCGTCGATCCGGCGAATGCCGAGCGGCTGATCCGCGCGTTAAAAAAATATCCCGGGCGTTACACCGGGGGCATCTGAGACATGCGCCCCGCGCCTCGCAGTGCCGCGCCCTTCGTACCGCCGCAAGGCGATCTCGAGGCGCTGCGCGCCGCGTCGCGCGTCGCCGCACGCGACGACTGAGCACCGGACGGCGCCGCGGCGTTGCCACGAGCGCGGATCATTGCTGGTCCGCTACCGGAGTGGCCGCTAGGGTCGGCCCGGCGGCGTTCCCAGCCACTTGCCGGCGCTGTAGCCGCCGTCGACCGAGATCGCCTGGCCGCTGACCAGTCGCGCCTGATCGGAGAGCAGGAAGACGATCACGTCGGCGATCTCCTCGGGCCGGCCGGCGCGGTTGAAAGCATGAGCCGCGTGGTGCGCCGCCGCGAGCTCCTTCATCGATGGATCCTGCAGGAAGTCCGTCAGCGGCGTATCGACCAGGCCGGGACAGACGCAGTTGACGCGCACGCCGCCCGAACCGAGATCGATCGCCAGACAGCGCGTCATGTGGATCACCGCGGCCTTGCTGGTCGCGTAGGGCGCTTGCAGGTCGCGACCCATGACGCCGAACGAGCTGCCGATGGTCACCGTCTCGCCGTCGCACTTCAGCGTCATCACCGACTTCTGATCGCCCATCGGCGTGCTGCTGACGCAGTCCCAGACTCCATCGATCGTCGCCATGATCCGCAGCTCCTCAGCCTTCGGCCTGCTCGACCTGACGGGCGTCGCGGCTCTTGATCAGCGGCACCGGCTCGATCGGCCAGTTGCCTTCCTTGCGACGGCGCGGCGAGGGGATCGCGAACGCCGTGGCCTTGTTGTTGCGGCGCTGGAACTCCTCCCAGTCGATCCGCCAGCCCATGTTGTCGAACTTCGCGAGCCACTGGCGGTAGGCGACCACGGCCTTGTCGGCCGGCA
>JADLDF010000315.1 GCA_020846815.1 Gammaproteobacteria bacterium
GCGTTCAACGGCCTGTCCCTGCCCGTCGCCAACCACTGGAGCGACGGCGAATGACCCCCTCTGCCGGGTTTGCCGGGTTTACCCCAGCTCCCACGTACACGCGCGCGCGCACGCGTAACGGTAGACCTGGAGTAAAGCCGGCAAACCCGGCAACACATCCCAACGGAGAAATGCTGTGACCCGATCCATCGGCGGAACCATCACACCGGTAGGCCTGGGCGCATTGCTCGGCGACCGTCCCGACATGGCCGACCAGCATCGCGACCCGACCGCATGGGCGCTGCGCGATGCCACGGACCACACGCGGCGGGCGCTGGCGGCATTGCGCAGCCTCGACGCGGGATTGATGCCCGGCGACGCCTGGGCCGCTGTGTCGCGTGCTGCGGCCGTCCTGCGCGACGTGACTGACGACCTCGACCGCATCGTCCGCCGGCAGCCGGCGACGTCGCATGACGAGCGATGGGGAGGGGGGATCACACGCTAGAGCCTTCGGTCTTCGCGAACGACGCCGCTCCTGTTCCTTGCTACGTGTCCAGCCGTCTTAGAGGCCTCTGACCATGCCCAGAAGATCCGCAGAATCCCACGCCGTGGCGCCTATCCGGGCGCCTGAGCGGCCGTCGCTGGTGATGCCTAGCGACCTGAGTCCTGGCGCCCGCGCCGTCTGGAAGGCCGTTACAGCGGCCGTAGCGCACGACCATTTCCGCGCATCCGATGCCCCGCTGCTGCGCACCTACTGCGAGGCCTGCGCACTCGCCGACGAAGCCGCGGCCGAGCTGGCGGCGAACGGTGCCGTCGTCGACGGGAAGCTATCGCCCTGGCTGCTGGTGCAGGAAAAGGCCAGCCGCACGCAATCGACGCTCGCCCTGCGCCTGCGCCTCTGCCCGAGCAGCCGCACCGACCCCAAGACGCTGGCTCGAAACCCCGGCGCCACCGAGTTTCAGCCCGCCTTCAGCCGCCTGGAGCGCAAGTGATGTCCGAAACCCCGGAAGATTTCCTGCAACGCCTGTTCGAGTCCGACGTGGACGCGGCCGACTACTACGAACGGAACCCCATGTATCGCGGCGACGCCCTGGTGGGGGCGATGCCCTGGTGGCCGCCGCTGTCCGAAGTCTGGGCCAATGGCTCGGAACCGCCTGCGGACCTGCAGCCGCCGAGCCTTGTCGCCGGCTGGCGGGAGGCCGGTGCGCTGCTCGATCGCCTGTATGCGCAATACCTCGCCGCCAAGGGGGCCGCCCGATGAACCGCACCGATCCGCCCGAGCACGGCAGCACCGAGCACGCCGCGACGTTCCGCCGCGTGGCCGAGCACCTGGAGCACAGCGCGGCCCGGCTGATCCGTGACGGCGAACCGTTCGGGCTGCAGGCCGCCGACGTCGCATCGCTGTACCTGCTGATCGGCATCAAGGCGATGGCGGTCGCCACCGACCCGGCCACGGCCGCGCGTTACCTGCGCGAGCTGGCGGACGGGATCGAGGCGCCGGTGCCGCGGGGGAACTGATGGCCGACCCCGACCGCAAAGCCGTCAAGGCCGCGCTGCGGGCCGCGGGCCTGTCGTCGCGGCAGATCGACGCCTTATTACGCGACGGCTGGCGCGGCCTGGTGGGCGTGAAAGACGCCGAAGTGGCCGAGCTGCGCGACCAGCTCGATGCGCTGCAGAGCCGGCTTGCGCTCCCCAATGAGCACGCGTAGGGTGAATTCGTCACCCCGTGCGCGGCGCGCGGGCGCAGAGACCGAATCCGACTTACCCGGCGAATTGCGCGCGGCGCGCATGCAGCCGATCCGGTGCGGAGCGAGGCTCTGCGCCGTCTTTACCCGATCGACCGATCGGACGCCGCAAGCCTCATGAGTACATGAGGTTCTAGAAATGTCCGAACTCGTGAAATTGATCGAAGGCATCGGCGAGGGGATCGACCTTCTGCGCAAGCGCACCGACGAGCGGCTTGCGTCCATGCAGGACCGGATCGAGCGCTTCGAGGCCGAGCAGGATCGCCCGCGCGCCCTGAACGGTGGCGACACCAAGGGCGAGACGGTCGAGCAGAAGCAGTACCGGCAGGTTTTCGGCGAGTGGCTGCGCAAGCCGCGCGACGAGGCGCACAAGTCGCGGCTGTCGCAGGCGGTCGCTGACCTCTCGACGAAGGACGTGACCATCGGCACCGGCTCGCAGGGTGGCTTCGCGCTGCCCGAGCAGATCAGCACGGCGATCGAGCGGCGGGTGCAGCAGTTGAACCCCTTCCGCCAGCTCGTGCGCGTCGAGCAGTGCTCGACCAACGACTTCAAGGCGCTGGTCGACATGGGCAACGGCTCGGCCGGCTGGGTCGGCGAGACCGGCACCCGCAGTGCGACGGGCACGCCGGAACTGCGCGAGCGGGCGCCGACGATGGGCGAGGTGTACGCCTATCCGCAGGCCTCGGAATGGTCGCTCGACGATCTGTACTTCGACGTGCAGCGCTGGCTCGTGGATAGCGTCGCCGAGCAGTTCGCGAGCCTGGAAGCGACGGCGATCGTCTCCGGCAACGGCACGAACCGCCCGACCGGGTTCCTGAACACGACCCCGATGACGACCAGCGACGACAACTCGCCGCTGCGCAACGCCAACGCGCTGCAGTACCTGTCGCTGACCTCGCCCACGAGTCCGGTGAGCTTCAACCACGATTCCCTCGTGGCGCTGGTGCACTCGCTGAAGGAAGCCTATCTGCTCGGCGGTAACGTGGCGTTCGTCATGAACCGCGCCAGCCTCTCGCGGGTGCGCAGCATGAAGGACACGACGGGCCAGCCGATCTGGCAGCCGAACGTGGCCGCGGGCCAGCCGGCGACGCTGCTCGGGTATCCGGTGTACACCTGCGACGCCATGCCGACCTATGCGAACGATGCGTTCGCGATCGCGTTCGGCAACTGGGCGCGGGGCTACCTGCTGGTTGATCGGGTTGGTATGCGGATCACGGTCGACCCGTACTCGGCGCCGGGCTACGTCCGGTTCTACGTGCGGCGCCGGCTCGGCGGCTGCGTCCTGAACAACGACGCGGTGAAGATGCTGCGCCTCGCGGACTCCTGATCTGACGTTCTGACTTGACGCGAGCCGGGCGCGCCGCGCAAGCGGAATCCCCCGGACGTGGCTTTACTGTGAGAGTCGCCACGACATGAAAGCAACCTCACAGAGCCCGCGGGCCTTACTCCTTCGGCCGCGGCGGGCAACGGGTTCCGGCCGGCGTCGTCATCCCCGGCGCCGCCCGATCCGGACGGCACGCCTTACGCGAAGTTCGCGCGCAAGGTGGCGATGGCGCAGGCCTCACGCCCGCCATCCTCGACCGACGTCCAATGACCCGCTGGCTGCGTTGGGCCGGGTGGCTGACTTGCGCGCGTTCTCGGACTTGTGGTCGCGTTCAGTCCCGGCACTATTAGTGCCGGGACTGTTTTCCGTCTTGTCCTTGGCCGCGTTCCGGTTTCCCTTCGCCTTCTCCGACCGCGCCGCGTTGGCCTCGGCGGCGATACGCTCGCGTTCGGCCTGCAGCAGTTCCGGCATATCGAGTTCGGCCGCCAGCGCTTCGAGCTTGTCCCCGCGCTGCACGGCGCCGCGGTTCGTGCCGGAGGCGGCGGCTTTGGCTGCCGCGCCTTTCTCGTGGCCTTTCCGCTTCTCCGGCGTCCGGGTCGTAGCACTGTTAGTGCTACCACCCGGCTTGACGCGGCCGGATTCGTCGCGCTCCTGTTCAGCGATTTGCGCCTTCGCCTTCTCCGACCGCGCCGCGTTGGCCTCGGCGGCGATACGCTCGCGTTCGGCCTGCAGCAGTTCCAGC
>JADLDF010000316.1 GCA_020846815.1 Gammaproteobacteria bacterium
CCGGATTAAGTTCAATCACCACCCCTCCCGTGAGTCCCTCGAGATGCTGACCGAAGCCGCACGCGAACAGATGATCCACCAGCAGGTACGCGCCTGGGACGTGCTCGACGAGCGCGTGCTCGAAGTGCTCGGCAAGGTGCCGCGCGAGCGCTTCGTCCCGGAAGGCTACCGCGAGCTGGCCTTCGCCGACGCGGCGATTCCGCTCCCTCACGGCGAGAAGATGCTGGCGCCGAAGATCGTCGGCCGCATCCTGCAGGCGCTGCAGGTCGAGGCGGACGAGTCGGTGCTCGAAATCGGCACGGGCTCGGGCTTCCTGACGGCCTGTTTCGCGCTGCAGGCCGGAGCCGTGCGCTCGCTGGAGATCCACGCCGACCTGGCCGGCGCCGCGCGCACACGCCTGGCCGCGCTCGGCCTCGGCCAGGCCGAGGTGGCGGCCGCCGACGCCTTCGCCGCGGGCGTGCCCGGCGGCGGCAGCTACGATGCGATCGCGCTGACCGGCTCGCTGCCGCTCTACGACCGCCGCTTCGAGCAGCGGCTGGCGATCGGCGGGCGCCTGTTCGTCGTGGTCGGCGAGCCGCCTGTCATGGAGGCGCGCCTGGTGCGGCGCAGCGGCGAGAACGAGTGGACCACCGAGAGCCTGTTCGAGACCGTGCTGCCGCCGCTGCACGGCGCGCCGCGCCGCGAGTCGTTCACGTTCTGACCGCGGCGCGCACCCGCGCCGGCGGCCGGCTGCGCCGCACCGGCGCCCGGTGCGGCGCAGCATCCAGTGGATGGAGTAACGCATGGTCCAGGAAGTCGCCCCCGAAGCGCTGCAGGCCGAGATCGAGGCCGGACGCACCCCCGTGATGCTCGACGTACGCGAATCCTGGGAGCTCGAGATCTCGAAGCTGCCGGGCGTCGTCCACATCCCGATGGAGCAGGTGCCGGAGCGGCTCGGCGAGCTCGACCCGTCCCGGCCCATCACCGTGATCTGCCGTTCCGGCGGACGCAGCCTGCAGGTCGCGCGCTTCCTCGTACAGCGCGGCTTCGCCCGCGTGTCGAACCTGACCGGCGGAATCCTGGCCTGGGGCGAACGCATCGACCCCTCGCTGCGTCCATACTAAGCTCCTGGTCGCGGGCCGCGGCTGGAACAGGTGTTCCACAAGTGTTATAGTTCTCTATAACACCCCGAAGAACATCAATAAGTCCTTGTTATCCAGAGGATATTCTATGAAGCGCGCGTTGGTGCTGACGCTCGGCATGTTGATGGCGATTCCGGCGACCGTGCGGGCCGAAGACCTGCTCACGGTATTCGAGCGTGCCAAGGCGAACGATCCGCTGATCCGCGAGGCCGACGCCCTGCGCCGGGCGTCACGCGAGTCCAAGCCGCAGGCGCTGGCTGCACTGCTGCCGCAGGTCTCGGGCAGCGCGGCGCGCACCGACGACGACAGCGACGGCACCAGCACCAGCCAGTTCGTGCTCAACGGAGTGCTCGTGCCCTCCGACCGCAGTGGCGAGGGCGAGTCCATCAACAAGCGCTGGAGCATCGATCTGCGCCAGTCGCTGTTCTCCTGGGCCAACTGGGTCGCGCTGAAGCGCGCCGACAAGACCGTCGCCCAGGCCGAGGCCGACTACCAGGCGCAGGAGCAGGAGCTGATCTCGCGCGTCAGCGACGCCTATTTCAACGTGCTCGCCGCCCAGGACACGGTCGAGGCCGAGTCCACGTCGCTGGAGGCGATCTCGCGCCAGCTCGAGCAGGCCGACAAGCGCTTCGAGGTCGGCCTGATCGCGATCACCGACGTGCAGGAGGCACGGGCCGCGCGCGACAGCGCCGCCGCCTCGCTGATCGCCGCCAAGCGCGCGCTCGCCTCGGCGCAGGAGCAGCTGCGCGAGATCACCGGCGAGAAGTACGCGACGCTGGCCAAGCCCGGCGACGCGATGCCGCTGCGGACCCCCGAGCCGGCCAACGAGGACCAGTGGGTGGTGCTGTCGATGGAGCAGAACCTCGCGCTGATCTCCAGCCGGCTCGCCGCCGACATCGCCCGCGACGACGTGCGCGCGGCGTTCTCCGGCCACCTGCCCGAGATCGACCTGGTCGCGAGCCGCTCGAACGCGGTCGTCGACTCCGAGCAGCGGCTGCGCAGCAGCGGTACCGTCAGCACCGCCGACAGCGACACCGACAATACTCAGTACGCGCTGCAGTTCTCGGTGCCGATCTTCAGCGGCGGCGCCACCTCCTCGCGCGTGCGCCAGTCCGAGTATCTTTGGCAGGCCGCGCGCGAGCGCCTGACGCGCACCTCGCGCCAGACCGAGCGCCAGGCCCGCGACGCCTATCTCGGCGTGATCAGCGAGATCTCGCGGGTCAATGCCCTGCGGCAGGCGCTGGAGTCGAGCCAGACGGCGCTGCAGGCCACCGAGGCCGGCTACGAGGTCGGCACGCGCACTGCAGTCGACGTGCTCGACGCGCGCCGCAACCTGGTGCAGGCGCAGACGAACTACTCGCGCAGCCGCTACGACTACGTGCTGAACGTGCTGCGCCTGCGGCTCGCCGCCGGCACGCTCGACCGCCAGACACTCACCGACGTCAACGGCTGGCTGGTGGAGAGCAGCCCGGTCGGCAGCTCGCCGCTGCCCGTGCCGCCGGCGACACCCGCGCCCGCGCAGGCACCCGTCCCGAACGCACCGCCGCGCTGAACGGGCAGCGGCGTCGCGCACAGGTTGCGCGACGCGCGCCCTGCTGCGCCCCCCCCAGACGCGCACCGCGGATGGCCGTGCGGCGCATCGATGCCCAGGAAGCCGCTCAGCCGCGCACGCCGCGGATAGCCCTGCCCGCATCGGCGCCCGGGGACACGCTCAGCTGCGCGCGGCGGGCACCACATCGCCGTCCGGATCCGTGACGACCGGGTCGGTGCCCGCAATGACCGGCGCGAGCAGCGCCAGCAGCCGCGCCAGCGCGCCGCGGTTGGCGGCGAGCACGGCGAGGCCGTCGTCGGCCAGCCGGCGGCGGCGCGGCGCATCGTGCAGCAGCGCCGCGACGGTCGCGCCGAGCTCGCCCGCATCCTGAACCCTGGTCACGACCTGCTGGTCGATCAGCAGCTGCGCGATGTCCTCGGCATTGAACACGTGCGGACCGGTCAGCGCCGGCACGCCGACGCTCAGCGGCTCGAGCAGGTTGTGGCCGCCGATCGGCGCGAGGCTGCCGGCGACGAAGGCGACGTCGGCCGCGGCATAGAACGCCAGCAGCTCGCCCAGTGTGTCGACCAGCAGCACCTCGCCCTGCGCACCACCGGATGCGCCGCCGGTCGCACGGCGCGCGCCGTTCACGGGCAGCGGCGGACCGTCCGGCCGTCCCTGGTCGGCGCTGCGTCGCATGAACGCGATGCCGCGCTGCTGCAACCGGTCTGCGACCTCGGCGAAACGGTTCGGGTGGCGCGGCACCAGCACGAGCAGCGCGTCGAGGCCGGCGGCGCGCACCAGGGCCTGCGCCTCGAGCGCGGCGTCCTCCTCGCCCTCGTGGGTGCTGCCGGCGACCCAGACGACGCGTCCCGCCGCGTAGCGCGCCCGCAGCGCCGCGCCGCGCGTCGCGATGTCGGGCGGCAGCGCGAAATCGAACTTGATGTTGCCGGTGACGTGGGTGCGCGCCGGATTGGCGCCGATCGAACGGAAGCGTTCCGCGTCGCCTTCGCTCTGCGCGGCGATCACGATGCCGTGCGACAGCGTCTCGCGGAACAGCCCGGCCAGGCGGCGATAGCGCCCGACCGAACGCGGCGAGATGCGCGCGCTCGCCAGCACCAGCGGCACGCGGCGCCGGCCGCACTCGTGGTAGAGCGTCGGCCAGAGCTCGGTTTCGAGGATGATCGCGACGCGCGGCCGCACGCGATCGAAGAAACGCCGTACGCTGCCCGGCAGGTCGTAGGGCACGTAGCGCACCAACACGCCGTCGCGGAACAGCTCGCGCGCGCGCTGCGCACCGGTCGGCGTGACCGTGGTGACGACCAGCGGCAGGGCCGGATAGCGCTCGCGCAGCGCACGCACCAGCGTCGCCGCGGCCTGCACCTCGCCGACCGAGACGGCGTGGACCCAGATGCTGCCACCGACCGCCGGGCCGGGACCGAAGCCGAAGCGCTCGCCGAAATTGTCCCAGTGACTGCGGTCGCGCAGCCCGCGCCACAGCATCACGCCGCAGACGACCGGCGCCAGCAGGTAGGCGATCAGGACGTACAGCAGCCGCACGTCAGCGCGGGTCCGTTGCGGAGGATGGCGCGGGAGCGGCGGCATAGCCTGCCAGCAGCGACTGCCAGTCGGTTTCGGTGAAGTGGCCCGGGGGCAGTGGATCGGTGACCTTGTGCAGCGAGCGGCGCAGCCGGACGAGGTTCGCGTCGCGCCACAGACCGGCGCGGCGCAGACGGCCGCGGTCGAAGTCGATCAGCCAGACCGCGCCGGCGGCGTCGAACAGCAGGTTGTGGGCATTCAGGTCGGCGTGGCAGAGACCGAAGTCGTGGAAGCGGCGGAGGCAGCGCCCGACCGCGATCCAGTCGGCGAGCGGCAGCCCCGACTCGTGCACCCGCTGCGCCAGCGAACGCGCGGCCGCGATGCGTGCGGTGATCAGGTCGCCGGTATAGACGGCGCCGGAGCGGCGGTAGCGCGCCGCGATCGGTGCCGGCACCGGCAAGCCGGCGCGGTGCAGCCGGTGAGTGAGGCGCCATTCTGCGAACGGACGGGTGCGGCTTTCGCCGCACCAGAGATAGGCGTCGCGAACCAGCTTGCCGATGAGGCCGCCGCGCCGATAGTGGCGCAGCGCGAAGCGCAGCTCGCCGCTGCGCACGAACACCGTGGTGCCGCGGCCGCGAGCCTCGCCCTCGATCGCACCGAGGCCCGCCCAGTAGACCGGGTCGAACCATTCGGGCGTCAAATTGCCGGCCCGGGAGGTGTC
>JADLDF010000317.1 GCA_020846815.1 Gammaproteobacteria bacterium
GCGATCCAGCGCCAGTTCCATCACCTGGTGCGCACCGTGCCCGGCGCCGGCCGGCTGGTCGTCAACGCCGGCGATCCGCTGCTCGCCGAGACTTTGGCGATGGGCAGCTGGACGCCGCGCGAGGGATTCGCACGCGACGGTGGCGGCGGCGCAGAGTGGCGCAGCCGCGCGCTGCCCGGCGGCGAGGACGGTTCGAAGTTCGAGGTGCTGTTCGACGGCGCGGTGGTCGGCAAGGTCGACTGGAAGCTGCTCGGCGGCCACAACGTCGACAACGCGCTGGCGGCGATCGCCGCGGCGCGCCACGCCGGCGTGCCGCCCGAGGTCGCCTGCGCCGCGCTCGGCGAGTTCCGCGGCATCAAGCGCCGCATGGAGCTGCGCGGCGAGGTGCGCGGAGTCAGGGTCTACGACGACTTCGCCCACCATCCGACGGCGATCGCCACGACCCTCGACGGCCTGCGCCGCCGCGTCGGCCGCGAACGCATCTTCGCCGTGCTCGAGCCGCGCTCGAACACCATGAAGCTCGGCGTGCACCGCGAGACCCTCGCGCCCTCGCTGGCCGGCGCCGACGAGGTCTGGCTGTACGCACCGTCCGACCTCGGCTGGGACGCCGGCGAGATCGTCCGCGCGCTGGGCGCGCGCGGCCATGCGAGCGACGACGTCGACGCGCTCGCCCGCGCGCTCGCCGGCCGCTTGCGCGCCGGGGACCACGCGCTGATCATGTCGAACGGTGGCTTCGGCGGCCTGCACGTGAAGCTGCTGGCGGCCCTCGAGGCCGCCGGCTGAGCGAGCCGGACCGGCTGGTGGCGGCGACGGATCGGTGGCAGCGGCGACCAGGTCAGGGTGAATCACGATGACGATCGTCAACGACAAGCGGATCACGGTCGGCATGACGGGCGCCTCCGGCGCCCAGTACGGCCTGCGCCTGGTCGAGTGCCTGGTCAGGGCCGACTACCAGGTGCTGGTGATGTTCACCAAGGCCGCGCAGATCGTCGTCGGCTCCGAGACCGACTGCCGCCTGCCGGGCCGCACCGCCGAACAGACGCGCTATCTCACCTCGCTCTATGGCGCGCGCGACGGCCAGCTGCGCGTCTACGGCGACGAAGAATGGACCTCGCCGGTCGCGAGCGGTTCGGGCGCGCCGCGCCGTATGGCGGTCTGCCCGGCGAGCATGGCCACGGTCTCGGCGATCGCCTGCGGCGCCAGCGAGAACCTGCTCGAGCGCGCCGCCGACGTCATCATCAAGGAACGCGGCAACCTCGTTATCGTGCCGCGCGAGACGCCGTTCTCCGCGATCCATCTCGAGAACATGCTGAAGCTGTCGCGGCTCGGCGTGACCATCCTTCCAGCGAATCCGGGCTTCTACAATCGTCCCGCGCAGGTCGAGGCGCTGGTCGACTTCATCGTCTCGCGGGTGCTCGATCAGTTCGGCATCGAGAACGACCTGATGGCGCGCTGGGGCGTCTGCACGTAGGCCGGGCGCAAACACGGATCGAGGCAGGGCACGGCGCGCTTGCGGAGCGTAGTGCAGGGGAGAGCGGAGCAGGGCGGGGTCGGGGCGACACGCGAGGCGAGGCGATTCGCGGCGCGGCGGCGCAGTGCAGTGCAGTGCAGGCAAGAGGGCAATCAGCGATGACGACCACTGTCGAGATCCCGCTGTTCCCGCTGAACACAGTGCTGTTTCCCGGCGGGCCGCTGCCGCTGCGGATCTTCGAGACGCGCTATACCGACATGGTGCGCCGCTGCATGCGCGAGCACAGCGCGTTCGGCGTGGTGCTGATCCGCGCCGGGACGGAGGCAGGCGACGTCGCCAGCACCGCCGAGATCGGCACCACCGCGAGGATCGTCGATTTCTACCAGCTGCCCGACCGGCTGCTCGGCATCACCTGCTCCGGCGAGAGGAAGTTCCGGATCCTCGAGCGCCGCCGCCAGGCCGACGGCCTGAACCTCGGCAAGGTCGAGTGGCTGCCCGAGGAAGCGAAGCTCGAGGTCCCCGGTGAATACGCCCACCTCGCCGCGCTGCTGCGCAAGGTGCTGCCCGAGCTCGGCGAGATCTACCAGCAGGTGCCGAAGCACTTCGGCGACGCGAGCTGGGTGGGCTCGCGGCTAGTCGAGATCCTGCCGATCAGCCTCGGGGACAAGCAGGCCTGCCTGGAGATGCAGGATCCCGTGCAGCGCCTGGCCCGGGTGGCGCCGCTGATCCGGCGGGACGAGCCCTGACGCTGCGCTTTGCCAAGGCTTCCGACGACGCGCAAATCGTCGGCCGAGGAAGATGCAGCTTCAGGCAGGTTCGTTGGGCGGCCTGGAGCCGACGATGACGGCGTATGTGGCTCTGCTGCGAGCGGTGAATGTCGGTGGAACCGGCAGGCTGCCCATGGAGGAGCTCGAACGCATGTGCGTGCAGGCAGGCTTCGAGGATGTGCGGACCTATATCGCCAGCGGGAATGTGGTTTTCGGCTGCAAGCGGTCGGAGGCGGCGGTGAAGGCCCGGCTCGAGGCCGCACTTGCGGCATACGCGGGCAAGCCGGTGGGCGTGCTCGTGCGCACTCGTGACGAAATCGCCGCCGTTCTGGCAGCCAATCCGTGCTGTGAAACCTGGCTGCGGTCCTCACTCTAGATGGGCCGTCGGAGGTTCACTTTCCTGACGCTTGACCGGCATGAATTCCGGGTAAAGGGCCGTCGAAATCCTGCAGGCGAACGACCCGCGGGCGCGGCTGCAACGCATCGATGACTTCGACGTATCGAAAGTTCTCCGAGATGCGTCGAACGGCGTGCAGCGAAAGCGCGCGCGAACGCCCGCCGAGAGTGGCGATGCGGCGCTTGTCCTCCGGCGCAAGGCGCGCCGCGCGCACCTTGTCGCTCGTCTTCTTTGCCAAAGCGTGTGCCATATCAGAAGCCTTCATGCCCGCTCATATGCTCAGCTTAGCGCCAAGCAGGTTCGCAACGGGCGGCCAGGAGGCTCGCGAGGCGGACACCTATGCACGCCGTGCTTGTGTCCTCATAGACTGGAACACCCGCTGACGAACTACGGTGATACCGCGCCTCGCGCGCCGCGGGAGCGGTAGAAGCGCAGGAGGATGGCGCCGATGACGGCGCACCACGCCAGCACTAGCCAGCCGACGACGCCGTCGAAGTCGGACAGCAGCCAGGCGGCCGGGTGGCCCGCGACGGGGCGGGAGGATTCGCGCATGACCGAGATCACCCAGACCCAGCCGGCGTGCAGGCCGATGCAGGCGGCGATGTTGCCGGTCAGCGTGCGGACGAGGCCGAGCAGCACGCCGACGGCGGCGAGGCAGAGGAAGGCGTCGACGATGGACAGCGGGTGTGCGAAGGCCGCCAGCGAACCGGCGAGCAGCTCGAAGCCGCTGCCGGGGCCGAGCTGCTCGGGCGGGATGCGGTGGCTGGCGAGGAAGTGGGTCGCGGCATAGAGCGGCGCGATCAGCAGGATCGCGACGGCGGGGCCGGATTCGCGCTGCACGCCGCTGTGCATCGCGCCGCGCAGGAAGGTCTCCTCGATCAGCGCCACGGTCAGCCCGGTGGCGAGGCCTGCGCCGGCGAGGCGGACGAAGACGGCCGCGTCCAGCGCGACGTCGGCGCGCGGCGCGCGCAGGCCGGCGGCGAACATGAGCAGCACGATCGGCAGCATGGTCGCGACGCCGAGCGCGAGGCCGAGCGCGGCCTCGCGCAGGAAGTCGCGCCGCGGCAGGCCGTAGCCGAGACTGGCGCGATCGGCCACGCCGAGGCGGCGGGCGAGCAGCACGATGCCGACGGCCATGAGCAGCATCCAGATGCGGCTCGCGACGCGGTGGAAGCGCAGGTCGAACTGCGGCGTGAGCAGCTCCCAGGCGGGCCAGGCCAGCGTGGCCGCCGCAGCCAGCGTCAGCACGATCAGGCCGAAAAAGCTCAGGAAGGCGCGCATGCGGCCAGTATGCCCGCCGCCGCGGCGTGCGCGTGACGAGTCCGAAGATCGGCGCAGGCGAGCACGCCAGGCCAGGAGTCTGCCGCCGCGTCAGTGCAGGCGCAGGGGCTCCACCGTGAGGCCGCGGGCGCGCAGCAGCGCGACCAGTCCGCGCTCGCCGACGAGGTGCATCGCGCCGACGACCAGCAGGGTGTCGTCGCTCTCGCGCAGCAGGGCCTCCACCTGCGGCACCCAGTTGCGGTTGCGGCCATGGACCAGCGGCTCGTAGAGGCCCGGGAAGCGCCGGTATTCGCGCAGCAGCAAGCGCGCCAGCGCGCGCTCGTCGCCCTCGCGCCAGGCGCGGGTCAGCGCGTCGGCCTCGCGCAGGCTGCCGGCGGTGTCGTCGAGCGTCAGCTCGAGCAGCCGGGCCTGGTCGGCGGGCGGCAGCGCATCGAACAGCCCGAGCTGGTATTCGAGCGTCTCGAGTCCGCCGATCGGCTTGCCGTCGGCGAGCGCGCGGGTCTTGAGCTGCTCCTCGACGCCGAGCGCGGGCTCGAAGCCGAGTCGCGCGAGGCTCGAGACCGAGTAGAGCAGGGCCACGGCCCAGGGCTCGAGCCGGTCGAGCGTCGCGAGCTCGAGCCCTAAGTGCTCGAACTCCACGCGGGCCCGCTCCCAGCGGCGCTCGCCGAGTGCGCGGCGCAGGCCGTCGCCGGGCCCGTAGGTCGCATGCTGGGTCGTGAAGGCGGCCGCGGCAGCGGGGTCGACGTCGTCGAGGTCGATCTCCATGACCAGCCGCTCGGCCTCGAGATAGGCCTGCTCGATCGCGGCCGGCAGCGCCGCATCGCCCGGGCGCAGCAGATGGATCGAACCGGTGAGGAAGACCGTGCCGCCGCCCGGGCCGCGGATCTTCCAGACGAGACCCCGGCCGGTCGCGGCCGGAGGCGCATTCGGGCTGGGCACGGGCTTGGCCGCGCCCGGCGCGGCCGGATCGACGACGGCCGCAGGGGATGTGCCGGGGATGGGAGCGGCGGCGCCCATCGGCGCCGGCACGGGCTCGACCCGCGCGCCTGCGGCGCTCAGGCCACCGACGAGGAAGACGAGGAGGGCGGCGCAGGCCGGTGCTGCTGCGCGGCGAAGCGTTCGAGCCACACGACCTCCGTGTCGATCGCGCCATCGGCGCGCAGCTCGAGGATACGATAGCCGGGCGGGCGGGTGTCCACGGCGAACTCGTCGGCCAGCGGACGGAACTGCGTGCAGGTCGAGGGCGAGGAGAACAGGCGTACGGCGTCGCGCCGGCCGTCGTAGGCCTGGTGCACGTGGCCCCAGGCGATGCCGCGGACGCCGGGGTGCCGATCGACGACCGCGAAGAACGCCGCCGCATTCTCCAGCCCCACCTCGTCGAGCCAGCGGCTGGCCATCGGCACGGGGTGGTGGTGCAGGCAGACGAGCACGTGGCGCCGGCCGGCGCCGGAGAGGGCCTGTTCGAGGGCGTCGAGCTCGGCCGGCGCGAGCCGCCCGCCGGCGCGGCCGGGCACGACGCTGTCGAGCAGCACGATCCGCCAGTCGGCGAGGTCGCGCCAGCCGCCGACCTGGAACGGCTCGCCGCGCAGCGCGGCGCGCATCTGCGCCGGATCGTCGTGGTTGCCGGGGATGCAGAGCACGGGCTTGCGCAGATGACGCAGCGCGGCGTGGAAGTGCGCATAGCCGCCCGGGTCGTCCTGCACGAGGTCCCCGGTCACCAGGACCGCGTCCGCGGCAGCGACGTCGGCGGCCGCGGCATCGAGCACCGCGTGCATCGCCGGCAGGGTCGCGAGACCCCGCAGGTCGCCGGCGGCGGTGCCGAAGAGGTGAGTGTCAGTGATCTGCACCAGGCGCAGGGGCTTCATCCGCGTCGTCGTTCCATCCGAGAGTGGCGAATAGAGTCGGGCCCGGTACGCGAGCGTTCTGCAACGCGCTCCTGCGACTTCGAGTCAGCGTAACAAACGAAGTTCACTCGCTGGAGTGAACTGGGTCATCGGGGCGAGCACTTCGCCGCGCCGCTTGCGACATGTTGCGAGGCGCTGGCCCATAATTGTGACGCGAGGCACGCGCGCCGCAGCGCTCGGGAGCGCCGTGACGCGCACGCGGGCAGGCGCGCTCAGTACCGGTAGGTGTCGGGCTTGTACGGGCCCTCGCGCGACACGCCGATGTAGCGCGCCTGCTGGTCGGTGAGCTCCGTGAGCTGTGCGCCGAGTTTTTTCAGCTGCAGCCGCGCGACTTTTTCGTCGAGGTGCTTGGGCAGCACATAGACGCCGACCGGATACTTCTCGTGGTTGCCCCACAGCTCGATCTGCGCGATCGTCTGGTTGGCGAACGACGAGGACATCACGTAGCTCGGGTGGCCGGTGCCGCAGCCGAGGTTCACGAGGCGGCCTTCGGCGAGCAGCGTGATGCGCTTGGCAGGTTGATTCCCCGACGGCGGGAAGATCACCTGGTCCACCTGCGGCTTGATGTTCTCCCAGGTGTACTGCTTCAGCGAGGCGCAATCGATCTCGTTGTCGAAGTGCCCGATGTTGCAGACGATCGCCTGGTCCTTCATCTTCTTCATGTGATCGTGGGTGATCACGTGGAAGTTGCCGGTGGCCGTGACGAAGATGTCGGCCTTGTCGGCGGCGTAGTCCATGGTGACCACGCGGTAGCCTTCCATGGCCGCCTGCAGCGCGCAGATCGGGTCGACCTCGGTGATCCAGACCTGGGCCGACAGCGCGCGCAGCGCCTGCGCCGAGCCCTTGCCCACGTCACCGTAGCCGCAGACCACCGCGATCTTGCCCGCGACCATGACGTCGGTCGCGCGCTTGATCGCATCGACCAGCGACTCGCGGCAGCCGTAGAGGTTGTCGAACTTCGACTTGGTGACCGAGTCGTTGACGTTGA
>JADLDF010000318.1 GCA_020846815.1 Gammaproteobacteria bacterium
GTGGCCGGACACGATCCGCGCGATCCGGCCTCGAGCCGCCTGCCGGTGCCGGACTACGAGGCCGAGATGCGGCGCGACATCGCCGGGGTACGCATCGGCCTGCCGCGCAACCACTTCTACGACGTCACCACGCCGGAGATCCGCGCCGCGATGGAGGCGAGCCTCGCGGCGCTCGAGCGCGAGGGCGCACGCCTGGTCGAGCTGGACGTGCCCGACGTCGCGCCGATGGCGGAGCTCAGCCGCGCGATCGTCTATGCCGAGGCGACCGCGCTGCACGGTGCCTGGCTGCGGCAGCGGCCGCAGGCCTACACCCCGCAGGTGCGGGTGCGCGCCAGCACCGGCATCGGCATCCCGTCCTCGGTCTACCTCGAGTCGCTGCTGCTGCGCATGCCGCTGCTCGAGCGCTTCGTCGCCGCGGTGTTCTCGCGCTGTGACGTGCTGCATTCGCCGACGCTGCCGATTCCCGTGCCGCGGCTGGAGGAGGTCGACGTCGGCGGCGGTGCGGCGCTCTGGTCCACGCTCGCGCGGCTGGTGCACAACACGGCGCCGTTCAACTACCTCGGGCTGCCGGTCGTGGCCGTGCCGGCGGGCCGCACACGCAACGGCCTGCCGGCGAGCGCGCAGCTCGCGGGGCGGCCGTTCGCCGAGGCGCTGCTGCTGCGCGTCGCAGCAGCGCACGAGCGCGCCTTCGCCGCAGCCTGAGCCCTGGCGCCTGCGATAGGGCGGCGCGGTCCGCGCTCGTTCAACCCGCGGCGTCGACGCCGACGAAGCGGCCGCGGAAGTAGCCGAGCGGCGCGCCCGGCGCGTGGCTCGCGTCCTCGACCTCGCCGATGAAGATGCTGTGCGTCCCGCCGTCGAGCTCGTCGACGACGCGGCAGCCGATTGCTGCGATCGTGTCCGGCAGCCGCGGCAGGCCGTGCGCATCGACGGTGAACGGCAGCGCGGCGAACTTGTCGGGCGACTTGGCCGCGAAGTGCATCGCGAGCGCCTCCTGGCCGGCGCCGAGCACGTTGACGACGAAGCGGCTGGCGTCGGCGATCGCGCCGCGCGTGCTCGACTGGCGATTGAGGCAGACCAGCAACCGCGGCGGCTCGACCGACAGCGAGGCAACCGCGCTGGCCGTGATGCCCTGCAATCCGCCGGCATGACGGGTCGTGATCACCGTCACGCCGGTCAGGAAACGGCCGATCACGTTGCGGAACTCCGCCGGTCCGATCGTCCCGCTGGTCGTCATCGCTGCGCCCGCCTCCACGCCCGTCCGCGGGCGCGCCGGATCATAACTTCCCGTCGCGGTGCACAGCTTGCGACGACCGTCCCGCCTGTCCGCCGTGCGCGCGCCGCGCTGGTGGCTGCGTGGCGCCGGAAAGCGGGCGGCAGCGGAGCAGGGCAGCCGTGGTCGCGCGGGCGGGCAGCCGCCATGCCGGGCCTACCAGGGCACGGGTTCGCCGTCGCGCTGCAGGTAGCGACCGGTGTCGGCTGGTGTGAGCCGGGCGATGAGCCGGCGCAGCGCCGCGACGCTGTCGGCCGCCTCGAGGGTCGCGCCCTCGCCGCCGAGCTCCGTCCTGACGTGTCCCGGGCAGACCGCGACCGCGATCACGCCGCGCGCCTGCAGCGCCAGCGCGATCATCGCCACGCACTTGTTCAGTGCCGCCTTGCTCGAGCAGTAGTGGAACACCGGTACCGTGCCGGCAGCGATCGAGCCCAGAGCGCTGGAGACGAAGATCATCTTCTTCTCGACGCTGCGCTCGACCTGCGGCGCGAAGGCCTCGGCGATGCGCACCGGTGCGAGCAGATTGACCTCCAGCACCCGCCGCCAGGCTTCGTAGTCGAGGCTGCCGAAGAACTGCCGGTGCAGCAGCTCGCGCCGCGGGCCGCGCGGACCGAGTTCGCCGGCGTTGTTGACCAGCACGTCGATCGCGGTCGCGGCGTACTTGTCGACCAGCCACTCGAGCTGCTGCGCATGGGTGACGTCCAGCGGCTCGACGGCGACGTTGCCGCCGGCGCGGCGGCGCGTCTCGTCGAGGTCGCGGGCGCCGGCCGGATCGCGGGCGCAGGCGATCACGTCCCAGCCGGCGCTGGCGTACTGGCGGACGAACTCGAGCCCGATTCCGTGGCTCGCTCCGGTGACGAGGATCGTGGGCATGGCAGAAGCCTACCCGCCGGCGCCGCCGCCGCCCAGCCGCGCCGCGCGCGCCACACCGCGCCGTGCTCGCGCCGCGGCCGCCGATTTGGCAGTCTGACGGCGTGAGTTCCATCGCCGACCTGTCCGGGCCGCTCGCCGCGGCCGCTTCCCACGTCCTCGCCTGCAGCGAATTCGTCGCCGCCTCGATCGAGCGGGATGCGGCGCTGCTGCCCGACCTGCTCGCCCACGATGCGCTGCACCAGCCCCGCGGTTCGCGCGGCGCAGCCTGCTGGCCAGACGGGCGGTTCCCCGACCTCGCGGCCGACGAAGCCTCGTTCCAGTCCTGGCTGCGGCGCTGGCGGCGCCGCGAAATGGTGCGCATCGCCTGGCGCGACCTCGCCGGCACCGCGGGCCTGCAGGACACGCTGCAGGACCTGTCCGACTTCGCCGACGACGCGATCGACCTCGCCTATGAGCACGCCTGGCGCAGCGCCACGGCGCGCTACGGCACGCCGCGGCTGCCGGACGGCGGCCCGATGCCCCTGGTGGTCGTGGGCATGGGCAAGCTCGGCGGCCGCGAGCTCAACTATTCGTCCGACATCGACCTGGTATTCCTGTTTCCTGCCTACGGCGAGACCGATCACGCCGCGCCGGTCAGTCACGACGAGTTCTTCATCCGGCTCGGCCAGACCCTGGTGCGCCTGCTGTCGGCGCCGACGGTCGACGGCTTCGTGTTCCGGGTCGACATGCGGCTGCGGCCCTTCGGCGATTCGGGGCCGCTCGCCTGCGGCTTCTCGTCGTTCGAGGACTATCTCGGCCAGCACGGCCGCGACTGGGAGCGCTATGCCTGGGTCAAGGCGCGGCCGATCACCGCGCCCGCGGCCTATGCCGAGCTCTACCGCGATGCCGTGCGGCCGTTCGTGTTCCGCCGCTACCTCGACTTCGGCGTGTTCGAGAGCCTGCGCGAGATGAAGGCGCTGATCGAGAAGCAGGTGGCGCGGCGCGAGATGGCCGACCACGTCAAGCTCGGTCCCGGCGGTATCCGCGAGGTCGAATTCATCGTCCAGGCCTTCCAGCTCATTCGTGGCGGGCAGGATCGGCGGTTGCAGAATCCGCGGCTGCTCGAGGTGCTGCCGCTGCTCGCCGGCCGGCGGCTGCTCAGCGACGCGGCAGTCGTCGAACTCGACGCTGCCTACCGCTACCTGCGCACGCTGGAGAACCGGCTGCAGATGATCCGCGACGCGCAGACCCACCAGCTGCCGACCGACGCGCCGACGCGCGAGCGGCTCGCGCGCGCGATGCACGAACCGTCATGGGAGGCGCTGCGGACGACGCTCGATGCGCACCGCGAGCGCGTGCAGGCGCACTTCCGCGCGCTGGTGTTCGGGCCCGTCGCCGATCCGGGCGACGATGCCGCAGCCACGCCGCGCGCTGCGGCTGCGGCAAGTGCGCCACCGCTGCCGGGCGGCGCGGCCGACGGCACGCCGGAGGCTGCGTCGCGCCCGCGTGCCTCGCTCGCCAGCCTGCCGTGGTGGGAGGAGGGGCTGGCGCAGGAGTCGCTGCGCGAGGCGCTCGAAGCCGCGGGCATCGCCGCGGCCGCCGAAGTGGCGCGCCTGCTGGCGGAGTTCCGCGCCGGCGCGCTGCTGCGCCGCCTCGACGCGACCTCCGCCCGCCGCCTGCATCGACTCGTGCCCGAGCTGCTCGAGGCCATGGCGCCGGAAAGCGATCCGCTGCCGCTGTTCAAGCGTTTCCTGCGCGTCATCGAGTCGATCGGCACGCGCTCGACCTATTTCGCGCTGCTCAACGAGAACCCGGCGGCGCGCCGTCGTTTCGTCGCAGTCTGCCGCAGCGGCGACTTCCTCGCCGGCCAGATCGCCGCCCATCCGCTGCTGCTCGACGAGCTGCTCGACGACCGCGTGTTCGGCGCACCGGCCACACGCGCCGAGTTCGCGGCCGAGCTCGCCGAGCGCATCGCCCGCGTCGATGCCGGCGATCCGGAGCGGCTGGTCGAGGCGCTGTGCCAGTTCAAGCGCGCGGCGATCTTCCGCATCGCGATCGCCGATCTGGCCGGCACGCTGCCGCTGATGCGCGTCTCGGACCGGCTCACCGACGTCGCCGAGCTGATCGTGGACCAGGCCATGGCCCAGGGCTGGACGCAGATGACCGCGCAGTACGGCCGCCCGATGTGCGGCGAGGGCGCAGCGCGGCGCGAGGTGCGCATCTGCGCCGTCGGCTACGGCAAGCTCGGCGGCATCGAGCTCGGCTATTCGTCCGACCTAGATCTCGTGTTCCTGCACGACTCGGCCGGCGAGGCGCAGGAGACCGACGGGCCGCGGCCGATCGACAACCAGGTGTTCTTCGTGCGCCTCGCGCAGCGCATCGTGCACCTGCTGACCATGCACTCGGCGGCCGGCCGCCTGTACGAGGTCGACGTGCGGCTGCGTCCCTCGGGCAAGGGCGGCATGCTGATCACGCAGATCGGCGCGTTCGCCGACTACCAGCGCCAGGACGCCTGGACCTGGGAGCACCAGGCGCTGCTGCATGCGCGCGCCGTCGCCGGCTCGCCGCCGCTGCGCGCCGAGTTCGAGCGCATCCGCCTCGAGATCATCACCACGGCAGTGCGCCGCGACACCCTGCAGGCCGAAGTGCGCGCGATGCGCGAGCGCATGCGGCGCGAGCTCTCGAAGGCACGCCCCGGCGAGTTCGACCTGAAGCAGGATCCCGGCGGGATCGCCGACATCGAGTTCCTGGCCCAGTACTGGGCATTGCACTGGGCCGATCGCCATCCGGCGGTCGCGATGTATTCGGACACCATACGGCAGCTCGAAACCCTCGCCTCGGGCGACCTCGTGCCGCAGACCACGGTCGACGTGCTGACCCATGCCTATCGCAGCTATCGCGAGCGTGGCCACCATCGCTCGCTGCAGGATTCGGGGTCGATCGTGCCCGGCACGGAGTTCGTGGCCGAGCGTGCGGCCGTGCGCCGCATCTGGGACGAAACGTTCGCCAGCGGCTGAACCGCAATGGCCGCGATCATCGCGCCGGCGGCGGCGGTCGCGTCTTTGGCCGGTAGTGGTTCGGACCGGGTGCGGCGCTGCCGGTCGCAGCCTATAATCGCGTCATGAACCCGCCCGACCGCCAGTCCGCGCCGCTGCTGCAGCCCAATGCGCAGAACAAGTACGAGGTCACGCGGGAAGACCTGCCGCTGTCCTGCCCGATGCCGCAGATGCAGCTCTGGAACTCGCATCCGCGCGTCTATCTGCCGGTGGAGAAGA
>JADLDF010000319.1 GCA_020846815.1 Gammaproteobacteria bacterium
GGTCGTTGATCAGGGAGAGCAGCTGGCTCTGGCCGCCGGCGGAGCCGACGTCGGCCGAGTACTTGCCGTTGATGACCATCAGCGGCACGCCCTCGACGCGATAGCGCTTGGTGAGTTCCTCGGCCTGCTTCAGCTTGGTGTCGACCCACATCGAACGATAGGTCTCGGCGAACTTCTTCTCGTCGACGCCGTTGGCTTTCACGAACGCGAGCTGCGCCTTGTAGCTCGACTCATCGTCGTTGCCGAGCAGCGGGTTGCCGCCGCGGTTGATGGTGTCGAACACCTTGGCGTGCAGGTCGGCCTCGCGGCCGAGCGCGACCAGGGTGTAGTAGAAGCGCGCATGCGACTTGTGCGCCGGGCCCCACATCACCGGCACGCGCACGAACTCGACGTACGACGGCTTGTTCTTGTTCCAGCTCTCGAGGTACGGGTCGAGCGCGTAGCAGTGGCTGCAGCCGAACCAGAACACCTCGACGACCTCGACCTTGCCGGGGCCGACGTTGGTCGGCTGCGCGGGCACGATCGGCTGGTAGTTCTTGCCGACCTGCCATTTGCCGGCCGGGAGGCGATCCTGCGCCGGCAGCTGCGCGAGGCGCTCGAGCGAGGCGTCGCTGGCCGAGGGGGTGTCCTCGCCGGTCTCGGCCGGCAGGCTCGACGACTCCTGTACCGCGGTGGCGGGCGTGTCGGCGGACGTGGCCGTGGCGGCAGGCGGTGCGGCGGCTGCGGCCGGGTCCGCGGCAGCGGACGCGGCGGACGGGTCGGCCGCGTCGACCGGCTCGGCGGCTTCGCGCGCGCAGGCCGCGAGGCCGGCGGCGCCGAGGAAGGTCAGGCCCGCGATCGCGAGCCGCAGGGGTCGTCGTGTCGTCATCACGGTGCCTCGATCCGGTGTCGGAAACGGTCGACGATGCGGGCCGGGCAGGCGATCGCCCGGCGCCGCGTCAGCGCAGGCCCTGGATGTAGGCGGCGAGGTCGCGCATGTCGTCGGCCGTCAGGCGCTTGGCGATCGTGGTCATCATGTGACCATTGCGCGAGCGGGTCTTCTGGCCGTTCTGGTCGACGTAGCGCTGCTCGTTCGCATAGCTCGTGAGCTGCTTGATCGTATAGACCGAGTGCTGCGCCTGGAGTGCCGGATAGGCGGCGCCGGGATTGCCGCGGCCGACGGGGCCGTGGCAGGCCTTGCAGGACGGGATGTCGCGGCTGCGGTCGCCGGCGCGATACAGGCGCTCGCCGTTCTGCCAGTGGTTCGGGTCGGCCTCGAGGCCGGCCGGGGTCTGCACCGCGAAGTAGGCGGACAGGTCGGCGATGTCCTCGTCGGTCAGCGGCGCGGCCATCGGGTACATGACCGGATCGCTGCGCTGGCCGCCGCGGAACAGCAGCAGCTGCTCGCGGACGTAGGCGGCATTCTGGCCGGCGAGGCTCGGCCACTCTGGATTGGCGCTGTTGCCGTTCGGGCCATGGCAGGCGGTGCAGACGGCGGCCTTCTGGGCGCCGGCCTCGACATTGCCGGCCGGCGGCAACTGGCCGGGAATGATGGGCGTGGGGGTGCCGGCGGCGAACGCGGTCGAGGTCACCGCGGTGACGGACAGGCCCAGCAGGGCGGCGGTGGCCCAGGCTACACGCTTCGCGTAGGACATGACTTCGACGGCTCCAGGAACAGGGGCGGACGGCGCGGATAGTACACTAACTGCCGGTGCCCCAGCCGGGCTTGGGCTCGAGTCAAGTACCGGATTATTCAGGGTTGTCGCCACGGAGTGAGCATGTCGGGAAGGGGTCGGAGGCCGGTCGTCGCCGGCACGCGTCCATGAGCCGCTGGCCGCGCGTCGAGTTCATGCTGAGCGTGGCCGCGCCGCCGCAGTTCCCGCCCGACCAAGGCGCCGAGGCGGCGTTCGCCGGCCGCTCGAACGCCGGGAAGTCGAGCGCGATCAACGCGATCTGCGAGCGCAAGGCGCTGGCGCGCACCAGCAAGACGCCCGGCCAGACGCGGCTGCTGAACTACTTCCAGCTCGAGCCGGGCGCACGCCTCGTCGACCTGCCGGGCTATGGTTTCGCCGAGGTGCGCGCCGAGGAGCGCCGCAAGTGGGTGCCGCTGATCGACCGGCTGCGCGAGCGTGAGTCGCTGCGCGGCCTCTTCCTGATCGTGGATTCGCGCCGCGGCATCCGCGACGAGGACCTGGCGCTGGTCGACTGGGCGCAGCCGCCGCGCCGCGCGGTGCACGTGCTGCTGGCCAAGTGCGACAAGCTGAACCGCGCTGAACGGGCGAAGCTGCTGCGCGAGTCGCAGGCGATCCTCGGCGAGGCGGCAACGGCGCAGCTGTTCTCGGCGCACGATGGGCAGGGTGTACGCGACGCCCAGGATATGCTGGCTGCAGTACTGGCTCGCCAAAAAGAAAACCCCGGTGACCTCCGAAGGAAGCCACCGGGGCCAGACTAACCCGGCACAGGTCTCGTTGGGCCGGGCTGTACCCGCTCAGGGAGGGAAGCGGGGAGCGCCTTGCGGTGCTCAATGGATTGGAGCCGGGCGCTCGCTGGAAGTTCCGGAAAATCTCAGAAATTTATCTGTTTCGAATCAGCCACTTATTCAGTGCTTTGTGGTGTCTGGGCAACAGCTGTTCCGCAGTTTCGTGCCCGCTGATTACACCCGCCCGCGCGAGCGAACGGACGCGATCCGGGGGTCATGTAGCCCTTCAGAGGAAGGTCCAGGTGAGGCCGAGGCTGATCAGTTCTGCGCCATCGGTGTCGGCGATGTCGAAGCGTTCGTACTCGAGTCGCGCGGCGAGGCTGCCGAGCCGGGCCTGGACGCCGGCGCCGTAGGCGAACTCGGTGCCCGAGTCGTCGAGATCGTCGAGCGAGATGCCGGTGGTACGGGCGTTCGATTCCCAGCGTGCGACGCCGGCCTTGGCATAGAGGTCGACGAGCGGCAGCGGCAGGAAACCGACTGCATAGGCCGCGTAGGCCTTGCCGTCGACCTCGACGCCTATGGGTCCGAGGGTGGCGCCATCCTTGCCGAGGTCGATGTAGTTGAACTCGACACCGAAGGCGTCGAGCGGACGGAATCCGGCGATGAGCTTGAAGCTGTCGTCTTCGAAGTCGATCGACGGGCCGATGTCGTCGATCTTGGCCTGCGTGAAGCCGGCGCCCAGGTAGAACCCGTTGTCGGCCGCATGAGCGGCACCGCCCGGCAGCAGGCTCCCGGCGAGCAGCGCGAGGCCGAGCAGGGCGCCGGTGGTCGCGAACCGCGGGCCGCAGCGGTCCGCAGCAGCAGGCCGGGCCGCGGCGACGGAGGCTGCGGCGGGGCCGCGCAGGCGGCGGCGGAAGGTCAGGGTGGGTGAGCGGGGACTCATGCTGCTTCTCCGGGTGACGGGACAGCCTTGTCAGACGCGCCGCGAGGCCGGAAGTTCGCTGGAACAGCGTCGGCGGATGACGACAAATTGTTTCGAAATCAGTGACTTGCGGTCTGCCCAGTGAGATGCTAAGGAGGCGGGACGAAGGCTGCGCTCGCAGCCGTGGCCGCTCGCTTCAGTCCGTCGCCGCGTGCGCCGCGGCCGGCAGGCGCAGGTAGAACTCGCTGCCGTCGAGACCGTCGCGCCGCTCGCGCAGCCCGGCCTCGCCGGCGTGCCGCGCGGCGACCACGCGCACGAGTGCGAGCCCGAGGCCGTAGCCGGTCGTCACCGGACGCTCCGTGCCCGGCGGCCGTGCGGGGCCGGCCGGTTCCTGGGCGTCGTCGCGCCCGCGCTGGAAGTGCTCGAACAGGCGCGACCGGATCTGCGGATCCACGCCGGGGCCGGCGTCGATCACGCGCAGTTCGTGCCGGTTGGTGGTGACCGGCGCGAGTTCGAGCCGCACGGCGCTGCCTGGCGGCGCGAAGCGGATCGCATTGCGCAGCAGGTTGATCACGGCGCGTGCCACCAGGGCGCGGTCGCCGAGTACTGGCGCTGGCTGTGGCGCATCGACGAGCAACGACACCTGTGCGAGCCGCGCCGCAGCCCAGGTCTCGTCGACGCCGTCCTGCAGTGCGTCGCGCAGATCGAACGGCTCGAAGCGGCTGGCGTCGAGCGTTTCGGCGCGCGTCAGCACGAGGAAGTCGTCGGCAAGATCCATCGAGCGCCGTGCCAGCGACTCGACGCGTGCGGCGAACTCGCGCGGCGCAAGCGCGCGCGCCGCGTCGTGCTGCAGCTCGGACAGCGCTAGTAGCGAAGTCAGCGGGCTACGCATGTCGTGGGACAGGAAGCGCGCGAGATCCTCGCGCTCGCGCTGCGAGTCGCGCAGTCCGGTGACGTCGGTAAAGCTGATCAGCTTGCCGAGATGGTGGCCGGCGTCGTCGACGAAGGGCGCGATGCGCAGCAGCAGGTTGCGCGCGCGTTCGCCCGCACGCGGCAAGGTGCGCAGCTCGGTCCCGTCCACCATTGCCGGTAGGGTCGCGAGTGCCGCGCGCCCCGCGCCAAAGCGCACGTCGAGCAGCGCGCCGAGCGGCGCGTCGATGAGCGAGGCATCGGTGCCGAGCAGCCTCGCCGCCGACGGGCTTGCCAGTGCGACGCGATCCTCGAGGTCGACGACCAACACGGCGTCGGGCAGCCCGGCGATCGTGTCGGTGAGCAGGCGGCGCAGCTCTCGGACCCGCGTCGTCGCCGCATCGACGAGGTCGATGCGCCACTGCAAGGGGTCGTCGCCGGCGGTCGCGGCCAACGTCAGTGCGGACTCGCGCGTCAGGGGCGTTCTTTCGGCCATGAGCCGCAGGAACTCCTGCTCGAGAAAACGCTGCGTGGCTTCGAGCCGTCGCCAGTTCCACAGCGGATAGGCGAATGTCAGCACCGCGAGCGCCGCCGATGGCGGCCACCACCATGCGCCGATGCGCAGCGCCAGCGCGCTCGCGGCGAGCGTGCCAACCCACAGTGCCAGCAGCAGCAGCAGCGAGCGCCGCGGCGTCAGCCACAGGAAGCCGGCGAACGCGGCGAGCAGTGGCAGCGTGCCGAGCGCCAGGCGCGGCGCCGGCGCGGCTCTGACGATGCCCTTGCCAGTGCGCAGCGTCTGCAGCACGTTGGCGCCGAATTCCACGCCGGCGGTGTTGCGGCCGTCGCGCGACAGCGGCGTGGCATAGGCATCGCCGAGACCCTGTGCCGTCGCACCGACCAGCACCCAGCGGCCGCGCAGGCGCGACGCGTCGATGGCACCCGTCAGCACGTCGACATACGGCAGGGTCGTGAAATGTCCCGGTGGACCGAGAAACGGGATCATCATACGCAGGTCGCGCACCCAGGCGTCGGCCGGCGCGCCGGCGAGGTCCGGATGACGCTCGCCGCGCAGCGGCGCGATCTCGCCGGGCGCAAGGCGTTCCAGCAGCGCTAGCGTGAGATGCGCATGTCGCAGCCGACCGCGGCCCTCGCGCAGGTAGACGCTGCGTGCGATCCCGTCGCGGTCGATCTCGACATGCGCGTGGCCGAGCGCGGCTGCGGCACCGGCTAGCGGTTCGACCGGTAGTCGCTCGACCAGGGAAGAGCCACCGCCGGGCCTGGGCTCGCTCACGGCGATCAGCGGCAACACGGTCGGTGGGCCGGCGACCAGCGCAGCGGCGAGCAACGCATCGTCGAGGCCGCCTTCGGTGAAGATCACGTCGAGCGCGACGCCGCGCACGCCGGCGGCGCGCAGCCGCTCCAGCAAGCGCGCGTGCACGGAGCGCGGCCAGGGCCAGCGACCGAGTGCCGCGACACTGGCATCGTCGATGGCGATGATCACGACGTCCGCGGGTGCCGGGTCGCCGCGCATCGCAGCGTCGTACAGCGCGAGGTCGGCACGCCACAGCAGCTCGCCGCCGTCGATGACGGTCAGTGCCAGCAGCAGCACCATCAACAGCAGCGCCCACTGCGCGCGGGTGCGCAGGCGGGCCGGCGCGGGGCCGCGGGCGCGGCGCCGGTCCGCCGTCACAAGATGGGAAGCAGCAGGATCATGGGTACGAGGAAGCGTACCCAGGCGGGCCATGGCACGTCGAACGGGCGCGCTTCCCCGTAGGGCCCTTCGAAGCCGTCGGCGTCGATCGTGCGCACGCGCAGCCAGTAACGGCCGGGCGGCAGGGGCTCGAGCGTCAGTGCCGGTTCACCGCTTCGGCCGCTGCGCAACACGCGGTCGAAATCCTCGTTGCGGGCGAGCTGCCATTGCCAGTTCTGGCCGGAACCGGTTGCCTCCCAGCGAAAGCTGGGCAGTGCCGGCGTAGTGGTTACCGTCGCCGGCAGCGGCTCGGCCGCGACCGGCAACGGCTTTTGCGCGAATGCCTGCGGCGCGCTCCAGTGCCCCTGTATGCCGGCTGCGTCGACAGCCGCGATGCGCCAGACGTAGTCGCCGGCAGGCAGGCTCTCGACCTGGGTAGCCGGAGCCTCACCCGTGACGGCCGCGAGCGTGCGCTCGGCCACGAGCCGCGCGAACTGCGGATCGCTTGCGAGCTGGAATCGGTAGCCGGAAGCTGTCGCGAGCGCCTGCCACTCGAAACGAGTGATCGCTCCGACCTGCCGTGCTCCACCGATCGGCGCGAGCGCCTGCGGCGCATCGAGGCGGCGCCGCTGCTCGATCGCGTGCGTCGCGTCCAGACCTTCGATCGCGGCCGCGTCGATCGCGCGTGCGCGCAGCCAGTAACGGCCGTCGGCAGGTGCCTCGAACGTGGCTTGCGGTCTGGGCGTGACGATCTCGGCGACCAGACTGCGGAATTCGGCATCGCGCGCGAGCTGGTGGCGGTAGCTGGCGGCGCCGGCCACAGGCGCGAACGCCCATTGCAGGGTCGCGGTGTCGTTGACCACCGGCAGCGCATCGAGCGACGGCGCAGGCAGCAGCGGCACTGGTTCGAGCGGCGGCCGGCCGCGTTCCGCGCGCGTGCCGAAGCCGGCGTGCAGCGCGACGCCGCTGCCGGCGCCATCGACTCCGACCGTGCCATCGAGGGTCTCGGTGGTCGCCGCGCCATCGTCGTTGAAGGCGGCGCGGAAATCCGTGCCGCGCACCGCACTGACCGCAGCCGGGGTGTGGATCTCGAAGCGGCCCATGGCGCCGCGCGGCCGCACCTTCATCTCGACCTTGCCGCGCTCGAGCTCCAGCACCGACTCCTCGGCACCTGCGCCTTCGACGCGCTGCAGCCGCGTGAGCCGCAGGCGCGTCGAGCGCTGCACGATCAGCGTCGAACCGTCGCCGAACTCCAGCGTCAGGGCGCCGTCGGCCTCGGTCTCGATCGCCGCGCCCGTCGCCACGATGCTGCCCGGTGCGACTTCGCGGCCGTCGACGCGCACCGTGCCGACGCGCTCGAGCACGGTCGCACTGCCCGGCGACAGCCGCAGCCAGTCGTAGGGAATGCGGATGCGGCCGGCACGCGGGATGCGTCGCGGATCGGCGATGCCGTTGCGGCGCTGCAGCTCCGGCCAGCGCCGCGGCTCGAGCAGCAGCCGCGACGCGATGCCGATCAGTGTGTCGCCGGCGCGCATCACGTAGGTGAACTCGACCGCGCTCGGCGCCGCCACCCCGGCGGCGGGGTCGCCGGGTCGCGCGTTTGCGGCTGGCGTTGGCGCAGCAGGCCGCGCTGGCGCGGCTGCCTGCGCCTGCGCGAGCGCCTGCATCGGCGTCGGTGCTCGCGATTGTGCCTGCGCGAGCGCGGTCACGGCGATGCCGGCGACAGCCGCGCAGACTGCGGCCATGGCGAGTGGGAGGCTGCAGTGTGCCACCCGGACGCGGCTCATGCTGACGAGGCCTCGGACCGCAGCACATCGAGGCGATAGCCGTAGCCGTAGATCGGTGTCATGCGCACGCCGCTCTCGGTGCTCAGTCCCAACGCCTGGCGCAGCCGGCTGATGTGGGTGTCGACCGTGCGCAGGCTGGCATCGCTGCTGCGTCCCCACACGACCTCCATGAGGTGCGCGCGAGACACCAACTTGCCGGGCTGGCGGAAGAAGAATACGGCGACGTCGAACTCGCGCGGCGTCAGCTCGATCGGCTGGCCATTGCGCGTGATTTCGCGGTGCGCGACGTCGATGCGCACCAACCCGATCTCCAGCACCTCGGATGCGACGGAGTGCTCGTGGCTGCGGCGCCCGAGTGCCTTTATCCGCGACAGCAGTTCGCGCTCGCGCAGTGGTTTGACCACGAAATCGTCTGCGCCAGCCTCGAGCGCCTGTACGATGTCGGTCTCGGAATCACGATTGGTCAGGAACAGCACCGGCGTGTGCGGCACCGTCTGGCTGCGGATGGTACGCAGCACGTCGTAGCCCGAGACATCGGGTACGACCCAGTCGAGCACGATCACATCGTAGCTCTCGTGCGCCAGGTTGTTGAGCAGCGGTCGACCGCGCAGGAACAGGTGCACCGCATGACCCGCGCGCTCGAGCAGCGCCTGCAGCTGGGCGGCCTGGTCCGGGTCGTCTTCGAGAAGAGCGATGCGCATCTGCGAAATTCTAGCCTTAGGACTACTGGCCGATGCATCCGGAACACCCGCGATGCCTTCGTGGACACACTTGTTGACATTCCCTTGACGTTCCTTCGCAGGGTCTTCGGCCGTGCGGTGCTACCGTCGGCGCGCTTGCCAATGAATGTACCTTGATGAACGCCACCAAGAAAGCAGGTTCGGGCGCCGGGCCGCCGGCTTTCTGCTCGACGCTCGATGGCCCGTGCCGCATCGAAGCAGAGCTCAGCGCCAGCGAGCCCAATGCTTCGACGGCCGACGCCGATGGCGCCGTGCCTTGCTCAGCCTGCGCCTTGCTCGCCGCGCAGCATGGTCTTGCGGTCGCGCTGCAGATGCGGCTGTCGGAGCCGGACGTCATGCCGTGCGAGCTGGAGTTGCAGCCCGGTGCTGCGCTGGGCTTGTCGGACGAAGAACAGGCCGTGCTGCTGCACGTTGCCGAGGCGGCGGTGGTACAGGCGCTGCGCGAGGGCTCTATCCGGGTTCGTGTGACGTTGCGGTGCTCCCGGCTCGACAGCGTCGACCTCACGGTCGCGGGTGAAGGTAAGGTGTGCGTCGACGCGGAAGTCGCCGCCAGTTTCCGCAAGCTGGTGCTGATCCGCCGGCTGGCCGCGCGCATCGGCGGCCGTATCATCGTGCGCCGGCTTGCCGATGGCAGCCTATTCGTCCGCTGCGGCACACGCTGGCCCGACGGGGACACGGGGCGGTGGGTGCTCAGGCGATGAGCCGTGACCGTTCCCGCAGTTCGCAGCGGCGCGCCATAGCCTCGCCGCGGGCTCGGACTCGAGCGTGCGCGTTCAGTGCGCCTCGTCCCAGTTCGCGCCCGAGCCGATCTCGACGCCGAGCGGCACCTTGAGTGCACCGTCGCCGGCCGCGGCCATGCGTTCGCGGACCACGGCGGCGACCGCGTCCACGGCGTCTGCATCGACTTCTAACACCAGCTCGTCGTGCACCTGCATGATCAGGCGCGCGCGGCCGTCGCGCTCGCACCAGGCGTGCACGGCGATCATGGCGCGCTTGATGATATCGGCGGCCGTACCCTGCATCGGCGCGTTGATCGCGCTGCGCTCGGCGTACTGCTGCATCGCGCGGTTGCGCGAGCGGATTTCGGGCAGATATAGCCGGCGGCCGAACACGGTCTCGACGTAGCCTAGCTCGCGGGCGCGCTCGCGCGTCTCGTCCATGTAGCGCTTCACGCCGGGATAGCGCGCGAAATAGCGTTCGACGTACTTGCCGGCGGCGCCGCGGTCGATGCCGAGCTGGCGTGCGAGACCGAAGGCGCTCATGCCGTAGATCAGGCCGAAGTTGATCGCCTTGGCCGAGCGGCGCTGGTCCGCGGTCACCTGCTCGAGCGGCGTCGCGAACACCTCGGCGGCCGTGGCCTGGTGCACGTCGCGCCCTTCGGCGAAGGCGCGCAGCAGGCCTTCGTCACCGGAGAGGTGCGCCATGATGCGCAGCTCGATCTGCGAGTAGTCGGCGGCGAGCAGCCGCTTGCCCGGTGGCGCGACGAAGGCCTGGCGGATCCGCCGGCCCTCGGGTGTGCGTATCGGGATGTTCTGCAGGTTTGGGTCGGTCGAGCTCAGGCGCCCCGTCTGCGCCACGGCCTGATGGTAGGAGGTGTGCACGCGGCCGGTGCGCTCGTCGATCTGCTCGGGCAGCTTGTCGATGTAGGTCGAACGCAGCTTCGCGAGGCCGCGGTAGTCGAGGATCAGCCGCGGCAGCGGATGCGACTCGGCGAGCTCCTCGAGCACGTCCTCGGCGGTCGAGGGCTGGCCGGTCGGCGTCTTGCGCAGCACCGGGATGCCCATCTTTTCGTAGAGGATGTGCTGCAGCTGCTTCGGCGACTCGATGTTGAACGGCTGGCCGGCCGCCTCGTGGGCCAGTTTCTCGAGCGTGACCAGCTTGTGCCCGATCTCGCCGCCCTGCACGCGCAGCAGCTCGCGGTCGATCAGCACGCCGCAGTATTCCATCTGCTGCAGCACCGGCACCAGCGGCTGCTCCAGCTCCTCGTACAGCCGCTTCAGCAGCGGCTCGTGCTCGATCGCCGGCCAGAGCGTGCGGTGCAGGCGCAGCGTGACGTCGGCGTCCTCGGCCGAATATTCCGTCGCGCGCTCGATCGACACCTGGCTGAACGGGATCTGCTTCGCGCCCTTGCCGGCCACGTCCTCGTAATGGATGGTCTCGATGCCGAGATAGCGCTGCGCGCAGGAGTCCATGTCGTGGCGCGTCGCGACGCTGTTCCAGACATAGGACTCGAGCATGGTGTCGTAGCGTACGCCGGCGAGGCGGATGCCGTGGTTGCACAGCACGTGCATGTCGTACTTGAGATGGTGCCCGAGCTTGCCGCGCGCTGGGTCCTCGAGCAGGAGCTTGAGCCGTTCGAGCACGAGTTCGCGCGGCAGTTGGTCCGGTGCACCGGCGTAGTCGTGCGCCACCGGCACGTAGGCCGCGACGCCGGGCTCGATGCAGAACGAGACGCCGACGATCTGCGCCTGCATGTAGTCGAGGCTCGTGGTCTCGGTGTCGAACGCGAACAGCTCGGCGCGCGACAGCGCCGCGATCCAGCGCTCGAGTGCTGCCTCGTCGGTGATGGTTTCGTACCGGCGCGGCGCCGCGAGCACTTCGGGGCGCGCCTCGACGGCATCGGCTGCCACCGCGTTGCCGGCTGCGGCCCAGGCGGCGCGGATGCCGCCACCGGCTGCCCGACCCGTGCCGTCTTCTGCGCCCGCGCCACCGCTCATGCCGGATGCGGCGCCGGCCGATGCCGGGCCACCCACGCCGGCGAGCAGACTGCCGGTGCCCTGTGTCGCGGCGCCATCATCGCCCGGCAGCGCCTTGAGCAGCGAGCGCAGCTCGAGACGCGTGTACAGCGCGCGCAGCGCCTCGACGTCGGGCGCGCGGCGCACGAGATCCTCGGCTTCGGCCGGCAGCCCGCAGTCGCAGCGGATGGTCGCGAGCCGGCGCGCCAGCTCGAGGGTCTGCAAGCCGGCGCGCAGGTTCTCTCCGACCTTGCCGGGCACCTCGGCGGCGTTCGCGATCAGCGCATCGAGGGTCCGGTACTGGCCGAGCCACTTGGCCGCGGTCTTCGGGCCGACCTTGTCGATGCCCGGGATGTTGTCCGAGCTGTCGCCGACCAGCGCGAGATAGTCGATGATCTGCTCGGGCCAGACGTCGAACTTCGCCTTGACGCCGTCGCGGTCGTAGACGTTGCCGCTCATCGTGTTGATCAGCGTCGTGCGCGCATCGACGAGCTGCGCCATGTCCTTGTCGCCGGTGGAGATCAGCACCTGCCGGCCGGCGGCCGTGGCGCGCCGTGCCAGCGTGCCGATCACGTCGTCCGCCTCGACGCCGGCCACGCGCAGCAGCGGCAGGCCGAGCGCCTGCACCGCATCGAGCAGCGGCTGCACCTGGGCACGCAGCTCGTCGGGCATCGGCGGACGGTGCGCCTTGTATTCGGCGAACAGCTCGTCGCGGAAGGTTCTGCCGGGTGCGTCGAAGACCACCGCGATCCGCGGCGGGTCGAAGTCCCTGAGGAACTTCTGCAGCATGTTGATCACGCCGAACACCGCGCCGGTCGGCTCGCCACGCGAGTTGGTGAACGGCGGCAGGGCGTGGAAGGCGCGGTACAGGTACGAAGACCCGTCGACGAGGACGAGGTCGGCGCGCTGCGCTGCGCCCGCGGCCGGCGTGTTCATCGGGACTCGCGCGCGAGCCGTTGCAGGTCGGCGGCGAGCTTCTGCACGTCGAAGTCCGGCTGCGCGATCAGCCGCAGGCGATTGGCGCGGTCGTAGATGTAAAGCGTGCCGGAGTGGTCGATGGTGTACTCGCCGCGCGCGATCGCGTCGTCACCGGCGCCCGCGGGCGGCACCTTGATCGCGATCGCATGGAAGGCGCGGGTCACGTCTTCGAGCTCGGCCGGTCCGGGCCGCAGCGCGACGAAGGACGGATCGAAGCTGCGCGCATAGGCGGCGAGCCTCTGCGGCGTGTCGCGCTCGGGGTCCACCGAGACCAGCGCGACCTGCAGCCGCGCGCCGTCCTCGCCCATCGCGTCGCGAACCATCTTCAGGCGTGTGAGCGTGGTCGGACAGACGTCGGGACAGCTCGTGAAGCCGAAGAACACCACCAGTACCCGGTCGCGGAAGTCCTCGAGCCTGCGCGGTACGCCGTCGGCGTCGGCGATGCGCAGGCCGCGACCGTAGTCGATGCCGTCGACCTCGGTGGAGTTGAAGGCCGGAGCGGATGGCGTGGCACCACCGCTACAGGCCGCGAGCAGACCCAGCACCACGATGCCGGGCAGCGCGAGCAACGACGCGGCCCGGCATCGGGATGTCATCGGCGGAACCGGGATCAGGTACCCGGTGCCTTGACCCAGACCTTGCACCAGCCGTCGAGCTTGACGACCTTGCCCGGGAACAGGTTGCACTTGGCCGTCGGGGCCTTGCGGTTCTTGTCGGCCCACTGCAGGCAGTTGCCGCAGTGCTGCTCGGGCTTCCAGGTCGGATTCGCCTTGGCATCGACCTTCTTGGTGTCTTCGATGTAGCCGAGGGCTTTAGCGGCCGGCTCGGTCGGGCTCAGCAGTGGCAGTGCGGCGGCGCCCGCAGCGGGCTTGGCCTGACCGAAGGCCGTTTCGACCATCACGGGAATTGCCGTCAGGCCCAGAAGCGAGCTGCCGAGCACGCGGCGGCGGGTCATCTTGTCTCTATTCATGTGTCGTCTTTCCTGTTGGACGCCGATCGGATCGAGGGTCAGCGTGCTGGGAAGGATGCCTGCATCGGCGTCGAATGCGGTGGCCCCGCCAGCCTGCGCATCGATCGACGAGCGTCGATGCCCGCTCATTATACCGTCACCTCTGGTCACTCCGACCGGTCAGGCTTGCGATCGTGAAGCCGGTTCCCGCGAGGCGTCAGATGCGAATTACTCTCGACAAAAGACGCGAAATCATCGCTTCGTCGTGCCGAGGATTCATCGTGGGTTCAGGAACCGGAGCGCGGCACTTCGCGTCGCGTCGTGTCCGCGCCTTCGGGCGTCGTGGCGCCGCCGGCTTCCGGTGGCGGCGACGCGGGTGCGGGTGCAGAGGGCGGTGCCGGTGATGTCGCCGGACCCGGCCGCGTGATCACGGTTGCAGCGTCGTCCTCGGGCAGGTAGAGCGGGCCGGTCTGGCCGCAGGCCGCGAGCAGTGACAGCAGTGCGACACCGCCGAGCAGCGTCGTGACGCGACGCGTGCGCATTCAGGCAGCGGGCATGGTGCGGCCGTCGCGCAGCGCGAGCCAGCCGCGCGCGACCCGGTAGACGACCCAGAGACCGATCGCCGCTGCCGCCAGGAAGAACGTCAGCACGCCGAGCCCGAGCAGCAGCACCAGCGGCGCGGAGACGATGCCCGCGACCACGATCCACAGCAGCGCGAACCAGAAGGTGCGGATCTGCCAGCGGAAATGCGACTCGAGAAAGGTGCCGCGCGCATCGGACTGGCGGACGTAGTTCATGATCACCGCGGCGATCGACGGCAGCCCGAACACGAAGCTGCCGACCACGGTCGCGGGACTGGTCAGGCCGATGAACACCGACAGCGCGTGCAGGCCGTAGATGATGTGCGTGTAGGTGACCAGCGAGGGATCGGCCGAGCGCGCGCCGGAGGCCTCGTAGGCGGTCGTGGACTCGGTCATGACGGACTCCTTGCAGGCGGAAAACCCGTGGGCTTCCCGACCGGGTCGCCGCCCGTGTCGGGATTGGAATAGTAGACCATCATCCAGGCGATGCGGCCGTCCTCGACCTTGAAGAAATTGCAGTTCTTCAGCGTCAGCGTGCCCCGGA
>JADLDF010000320.1 GCA_020846815.1 Gammaproteobacteria bacterium
TCCGCGCGCCGCGGCTGCCGCGCTCGGCCGCGGCCTGCAGCCGCGCGCGCTTGGCCGAGACCAGCGCCATCTCCGCGAGCGCGAAGAAGCCGTTCAGCAGCACCAGCAGCAGGATCAGGACGACTTCGGCGGCGATCACGCGGGCGAGGTGGAGGCGGCACGCGGGCCGCGCAACAGCAGGTAGAGGCCAAAAAGCATGATGCAGATGTTGACGCCGCCGATCAGGAAGAAGGGCGAGCCCTTGCCGACGACGTCGTAGAGCCAGCCGCCGAAGCCGGTCGTGAACAGGATGCCGAGCGAAGCGCAGATGCCGGCGAAGCCGAACACCGCACCACGCACGTCCTTGGGCGCCTCCTGGCCGAGCACCGTCTGGCTGGCGATGATGGCTGCGATCTGCCCCAGGCCGAGCAGGATCGCCACCCAGGTGATCGCCGGACTCATCGGGTCGCCGACGAAGCCACCGGCGACGTAGCCGAGACCGGCGATCGCCATTGCAACCACGCCGGCGGTGATGCGGTTGACGCGGTCGAGCATCAGGCCGAAGAAGATCGCGAACAGCAGCCCCGCGGCATTGGCGATCACGAAGGGCCGGCGCGCGATGCCGACGGCATCGGCGACCGAGACCCCCTGCGCGATCGCGCTCTGCTGCAGGCGCAGCGAGAAGAACGTGCCGATGACGATGCGGTCGGCGAACGAGACGAACTGCAGCAGGTAGGCGAACCAGATCCTGGGATTGCGGCGCGCGGCCGCGAGGCCGGCTTTCATGACCACCGCGAGCGGCCCACGCGCGCCCATCCGGCTCGGTGTGCCGCGCTTCAGGCCCAGCCAGCAGACCAGCGCGGTCAGCAGGCAGAGCGCCGAGGCGATGCCGAGCGTCGCCCGGCCCGCCATGGTGGCGTCCATGCCCGAAGCAGCCAGGCTCTTCGGCACGCCACCGAGCACGAGTACCGAGAGCGTCGCGCCGACGCCCTGGCAGAAGCCCGTGATGCCGACCAGGAGGCCGCGCGATTCCTCCTTCGGAGTGTCGGCGAGCACGGTCGCGAGCATGCAGCCGACCGCCGCGACGCCGACCGAAAAGAACAGCGCACAGGCCAGCAGCTGCGGAAAAGTGCGGGCGAGCGGGTAAAGGAAGAAACCGACCGCGAGCCACAGGAAACCAAGCGAGTAGACCGGCCGGCGGCCGATCTTGTCGGCCAATGCGCCGATCGGCGCAACCAGCAGCAGCGAGATGATCTCGTTGCTGAAGCCGAGCACGCTGACGGCGCGACCCTGCTGCTCGGCCGGGATGTCGAGATTGGCGTTGATCAGATACGGCTGGATGAAGCTGACGAAGGCCAGCATGCCGATGGTGATGAAGGCCGCGAACAGGTATGAGACCGCGTTCAGCGGCAGGTAACCCGGCGCGAGCCGGATGGGCCCAATCCTGCGGTCGACGTCGGCGGTCACGGGGTCTCCTGCCCGCAATGGCGTCCGCCATGCTATGCATACGGGCGTCCGGGCGTGAACCCCTCAGGACGCTCGTCTGGCCTGCGGGCAGAACGGAACGGCACGGCGCGGCGTAGTGAGCCACCCCGGCCCCCGACCGGCGGACGAACGAGCGCGCCGATGGACTCCTGCCCCGCCTCGGGCCAGGGCACGCCGCCGGAACGGCCACCGTCTGGATGCCGGCGCAGGCGGCCGGACAGTCGGTCAGCCGGCCAGCCAGCGCGCTGGACCCCGTGCCAGCCCGCACCCGCCATCCCGACGGGTCACTGCAGCAGCCCGTCAGGGCCGCGCGACGATCCGGAACTCGAGCTGCATCGCGTCCTGAACCTGCAAGGCGCCCATCATCGCGCTGAACGGCACCAGGCCGAGCTGGGTCTGCTGCAGCGTCAACGCACCGCTCGCCTGCAGCACGGCGCCGTCCCAGGCCAAGGCGACCGGCACCTCGAAGCTCGATTCGTGATCGCGCAGGCGCGCGCGCAGCGTCAGCCGGGCCCCATCCGCCGTCGGCAGCACCGCGGTCGACTCGAGCTCGATCGCGGGATGCTGCGCGGCATCGAGCAGCGACGGGCTCAGCAGGTTGCGGCGCGTGCCCTCGCGGGCCGCATCCGGCACCGTGGCCGCGAACGTCGCGCCGGCGCGGGCGCGCAGCGCGGGTTCGTCGACCGTCAGGCCCGCGACCATGATCCGCAGCGTGACGCGCGAGGCCGCCGGCGGCTCGGCGAGCTCGACCGTGCCCGAGAGCTCGCGCGCGGCGATCACGTGGTCGTGGCCCAGCGATGCCAGCGGGCCGGCGCGAAACACCTGCACCGTCAGCAGGGACTGCAGCGCGTCGATCCGCAGCAGGCGCGTGCCCGCGGGCAACGGCCTCACCACCACGGCAGGCGGTGTGCCAACCACTGGCGTCGGAGTCGCGCCGCCGCGTCGTTCTCCGCGCCCGGCACAGCCGGCGAGCGGCGCCGGCCCGAGCAGGAGCAACAGCAGCAGCGCCATCCCGCCGGCCGCGACCCACCGCGTCGTTTTGACCTGGCCCGCCATCGGATCTACTTTAGCCCCATGCCGCTGCGCAATACGACACGGCGCTGGGGTACGGTCTCCCGGCTGTTGCACTGGCTGGTCGCGGCGCTGGTGATCGCGCAATTCGTGCTCGCGAACCTCGCCGGCGGCCTGCCGCCCGGCGTGGCGAAGCTCGCGATGCTCGCGCGGCACAAGTCGGTCGGCATCACCATCCTGGTGCTCGCGCTGCTGCGGCTGCTGTGGCGGGCCAGCCAGCCGGTGCCGACGCTGCCGCCGTCCATGCCGCGCTGGCAGGCGCGCCTCGCCACCGGCACCCATCACCTGCTGTACGCGCTGCTGTTCGCGATGCCGCTGAGCGGATGGCTGATGTCCTCGGCCAGGAACTATCCGGTCAGCTGGTTCGGGCTGGTGCAGCTGCCCGATCTGGTCGGCGCGAGCGAGCGGCTGTACGCGGCACTGCACGCGACCCACGCGACGCTCGCCGTCCTGCTGGCGCTGACCGCGCTGCTGCACGTCGCCGGCGCGCTGAAGCACCACTTCATCGACCACGACGACGTGCTGCGGCGCATGCTGCCGTTCGTGCGCGGGCTCGCGCTGCTCGCCGTGATCCTGTGCGGGGCTCTGGTGGTCGATGCGACCATGGCTGCGCCGTCACCCGCGACGCCTGCAACCGCTGCGCCGGCGCTGGTGCGCTATGCGCTCGATCCGGCGCACAGCACGCTCGAGTTCCGCTTCCAGCAGGCTGGCGCGACCACGACCGGCCGCTTCGCACGCTTCGACGTCGTGCTCGACTGGCCGGCGGGCGCACCGCCCGGGCGCGCGAGCCTCGACGTCCAGGTCCACGTCGCCTCGCTCGACACCGGCGATCGCGACCGTGACGGCACGCTGCGCGGCAACGACCTATTCGCCGTCGAGCTCTTCCCGCGGGCCCGCTTCATCTCGAGCCGCATCACTCCGGCAGCAGCGACGGCGTCAGCACCCGCCGCCGCGGACGGCGCCGGCGCCACCGCGTCCACGGGCAGATACCTGGCCAACGGCAGGCTGCAGATACGCGACCAGTCGCATACCCTCGCGCTGCCGCTGGTCCTGCGCCTCGGCACCGAAGCCGGCCGCCGCGTCGCCTGGCTGCGCGGCGAGACGACGCTGCGCCGTCTCGACTACGGCGTCGGCCAGGGCGAGTGGCAGTCGACCGAGTGGGTCGGCAACGACGTGGTCGTGCGCTGGGATCTGCGCCTCGAGGAGAAGTGATGAAGCCTCTGTCGATCGGAGCCGTCGGTGTCTCGACCGTGGTCGAGTCGCTGCGCGTGCCCATGTCCTTCGCCGAATTCCTGCCCGAGGCCGCTGCGGCCCGCGAGGCGGAGGCCGCGCGCGCCTGGCTCGAGCCACGCTTCGCCGACCTCGGCGCCGGCGTCGGCTTCCTCGACTGATGCCCACCGCATTCGACGACGTCGGCGAGTGCGTCGACGCGACGCTGCGCAGGGTCGGCCGCCGGGTCGTGCTCGCCGTGCCCCTGGGGCTCGGCAAGCCGGTAGCCCTGGTCGACGAGTTCTGGCGGCGTGCGCTGCGTGACCCGGGCCTCGACCTGACCATCGTCACCGCGCTGACGCTGCGGCGGCCGCTGCCGCGCAGCGAGCTCGAGCGCCGCTACACCGCGCCGCTGCTCGAGCGCGTGTTCGGCGACTATCACGAGCCGGAGTACGTCGCCGCGATGCGCGCCGGGACCGTGCCGCCGAACGTGCGCGTGATCGAGTTCTACCTCGAGCCGGGCGCCGCGCTCGACGTCGCGCACGCCCAGCAGCACTACCTCAGCGCCAACTACACGCAGGTCGCACGCGACATCGCCGCGCGCGGCGTCAACGTGATCGCGCAGCTCGTCGCCCGCCGCACCTCGGGCGGCGAAACGCGTCTGTCGCTGGGCTCGAATCCGGACGTCACGCTCGACCTGCTGCCGCGGCTCGCGACCGCGCGGCGCGCCGGCCGCGAAATCGCCACGATTGCCGTCGTGCACGCTGCGATGCCCTACATGTACGGCTCGGCGGAGCTGCCGGCCGACGCATTCGATGCCGTGCTCGACGACCCGCGCCGCGAGGGCGTGCTGTTCGGACCGCCGAACCTGCCGCTGTCGATCGTGGACCACGCCATCGGCCTGCACGCGAGCAGCCTGGTGCGCGACGGCGGCACGCTGCAGATCGGCATCGGCGAACTCGGCGACGCGCTCTGCTATGCGCTGCTGCTGCGTCACCAGCAGAACGCCACCTGGACGCAGGCGCTGCGCGACGTCGGCAGCGAGCGCAACGTCCCGGAACTCGTCGATGCCGAGGGCGGCCGCGAGCCGTTCCGCGACGGCCTGTTCGCCTCGACCGAGATGTTCGTCGACCAGATGCTCGACCTGCACCGCGCCGGCATCCTGCGCCGCCGCGTCTACGACTCGCTGCCGCTGTCGCGCCTCATCGCCAGCGGCCAGGCGGGCGAGCGCTTCGACGCGCGCATCCTCGAGGACCTGCCGCACGTCGGCACGGGTCCGCGGCTCGACGCCGCGCAGTTCGCGCAGCTGCGCCACTTCGGCGTGTTTCGCGAAAGCTGCGAATGGCGCCACGGCCGCATCCGCTCGCCGGAGGGCGAGTGGATCGAGGCCGACCTCGGCGATCCTCGAGCACGCGCCGCGCTCGCCGCGCAGTGCCTCGGCCGTGAGCTGCGCAACGGCCACGTGCTGCACGCGGCGTTCTTCCTCGGCCCGCGCGGCTTCTATGCGGCGCTGCGCGACATGCCCGAGCGCGAGCTGCGCCAGTTCGACATGCGCGCCGTCGGCGCGATCA
>JADLDF010000321.1 GCA_020846815.1 Gammaproteobacteria bacterium
AGCAACGAGTTCTCGGCGCTGCTGCTGCAGCTCAAGGCCGAGGGCGCCGCGATCCTCATGGCCACGCACGACCTGTTCCGCGCCAAGGAGACCGGCACGCGCATCGGCATCATGAAGCAGGGCCGGCTGGTGCAGGAGCTGTCGACCGACGAGGTCTCGCATGCCGACCTCGAGCGGATCTATCTCGAGCACATGCACTGAGCAAGGGAGTCCACGCGATGATCGGCACGATCGCCCGCAAGGAGTTCATCGAGATCGTCCGCGACGGCCGCTTCCGCTGGGTCGCCGCGATCATGGTGCTGCTGCTGCTCACGGCCATGCTCGCCGGTAAGCAGCGCTACGATGCCTACGCGGCCACCCAGCTCGCCGCGCAGGGCTCGTCCAACGCCCAGTGGCTCGACCAGGGTGACAAGAACCCGCACTCGGCCGCGCATTACGGCAACTACGCGTTCAAGCCGCTGGGGCCTCTCGGCTTCTTCGACGGCGGCATCGTCGCCTATGCGGGCACGACGATCTTCATGGAGGCGCACAAGCAGAACTTCCCGATAGCGCGCCCCGCCGCCGACACCAGCGCAATCGCGCGCTTCGGCGAGCTCAGCGGCGCCAGCATCCTGCAGCTCTTGCTGCCGCTGCTGGTGATCCTGCTCGGCTTCACGGCGTTCGCCGGCGAGCGCGAGAGCGGCACGCTGCGCCAGGTGCTGAGCATGGGCACCGCGCCGTCGCGGCTGCTCTGTGGCAAGGCGCTCGGGCTCGGTGCCGCGGTCGCGGTCGTCGTGCTGCCCTGTCTGCTCATAGGCGCGGGGGTGATCGCGGCCAGCGGCCTCGAGACCGTCGGCGGCGGGCTGGGTACGCGCGTCGCGCTGCTCGCACTCGGCTACGGGCTCTATGCGGCGACCTTCCTGTTCCTGACGCTGGCGGTTTCCGCGCGCGCCTCGTCGCCGCGTGCGGCGTTGATGGCGCTGGTCGGCTTCTGGGCGTTCTCGGCGTTCCTGATGCCCAAGATCGCCGGCGAGATCTCCAAGGTCGTGCATCCGTCGCCGGCTTACGGCACGTTCATGGCCGAGATGAAGGCACATCAGCGCCGCGGCATCGACGGCGTGTCGCCGAATGCCAAGCTCGGCCGCTACCAGGCCGAGATGTATCGCAAATACGGCGTGAGGCGCGTCGAAGACCTGCCGTTCTACTGGACGGCGGTGCGTATGCAGAAGCTCGAGGAGCTCGACCAGCCGGTCTTCGACCAGCACTACGGCGCGGTGCGCGATGCCTACACCGCCCAGCAGGGCCTGCAGGACGGCCTCGGCCTGGTCGCGCCGACGCTGGCGCTGCGCTCGCTGTCGACCGGCCTTTCCGGCACCAGCCTGCTCGAGCACGCCAAGTTCTCGGCCGATGCCGAGACTTTCCGCGAGGAGATGGTCGCGAAGATGAACGGCTATCTGGCGAAGGCCGCGACCAATCTCAACGGCGTCAACGACGCGACCAACTACATGATCGCCAACGAGGACGTGTTCGCGATCGTGCCGCCTTACCGCTATGAACCGCCGCCGCTCGCGGCGAGCGTCGCCGCGCAGCTGCCGAACCTCGCCCGTCTGGCGCTCTGGTTCGTCGTGGCGCTGGGGCTCGCCTGGCTCGCGGTCGCGCGGCTCGAGCCGGAGGCTCGCCGATGAACGCACTGATCGTCGCCCACGAAGGCCGGCTGCTCGCCCGCTCGGGCTCGCTCTGGGTCGTGCTCGGGCTGCTCGCGCTGGCGCTGGGCTTCGCGGCCTGGGCCGGTGGACACAGCCTCGAGCGCCAGGTCCGTGCGGCCGAGGCCGCAGTCAGCTACGAGGAAGGCGAGCGCGCACGCATGCGGCGTGACACCGAGGCCTATGCCGCCCGGGTCGCGGCCAGCGGCGCGCCCTACGAGTTCGCGATGGTGCGGCATTCGCCCGGCAAGGGACCGCCGCAGGGCACCAATGCCGGCGCGGTCGGCGCCGAGACCGCAGCCTTCGTCGCGCTGCCGCCGACCGGCCTCGCCGCGCTCGCGATCGGCCAGAGCGACGTGCAGCTCAACTATCTGCCGGTGCGCATGGGCACGACGCTGGAGATGATCAAGCAGGTCGAGATCGAGAATCCGGTCAACCTGCAGACCGGCCCGCTCGACGTCGCGTTCGTGATCATCTTCCTGCTGCCGATCTTCATCCTGGCGATGACCTACGATCTGCTGTCGAGCGAGAAGGAGCGTGGCACGCTGGCCATGATCCTCGCGCACCCGGTGTCGGTGCGCGAGCTGCTTGCCTCCAAGATCGTCGCGCGCGCGATCGCGGTGCTGGTCGTGGTGCTCGGCTTCGGGCTCGCCGCGCTGCTGATCGTCGGCACGCGCCTCGACGAGACCGGGACCTGGCTGCGCTTCGCCGCCTGGGTCGCCGCGACGCTGCTCTATGCGGCGTTCTGGTTCGCCGTGGCCGTGATCGTCAACCTGCGGGGCCGCAGCTCCGCGACCAACGGCACGATCCTCGCCGGCATCTGGCTGATGCTGGTCGTGATCGTCCCGAACCTCGTCAGCCTGGTCGCGACCACGGCGTTTCCCGCGCCCTCGCGCATGGATCTGATCGTCGCGGCGCGCGAGGCGCAGACCGAGGGCGAGAAGTCGATGTCCGACGCGCTCGATCGCTTCTACGCCGAGCACACCGACCAGATCCCGGTCGGCGACCAGCGCGCCATGGACTTCCTGACGCTGTCGCAGGCCAACGCGGCCAGCATCGAAAAGGCGCTGCTGCCGCTGTACCAGCGCTTCCGCGAGCAGATCGAGCGCCAGGAGGCGCTGGTGCAGCGCTTCCAGTACCTCTCGCCCGCGATCATGATGCAG
>JADLDF010000322.1 GCA_020846815.1 Gammaproteobacteria bacterium
GCAAGCAGGGCCTGATCGTCGATCTGCGGATGAACAGCGGCGGCAGCGACGAAATCGGCCTCGACATCGCCGGCTGGCTGGCCGACCGTGATCGCCCGGGATTCACCAAGTGCGCGCGCGACGGATCTTCGAACACGCCTGCGCAGCACACCATGGTGCGCCGACAGGCAGGGGCCTTTGCCGGCCCGACGGTCGTGCTGGTCTCGCAGCTGACGGTCAGCGCCGGCGAGAACCTCGCGATGATCCTCAGGACCTTTCCTCATGTGATCGTCGTCGGCGACCGCACGGCCGGTGCGCATTCGGACCCGCTGATCAAGCCGCTGCCGAATGGCTGGCGGCTGCTGCTGTCGAACGAGCGGTTCGTTTCTCCGGACGGCACGAGCTACGAAGGCATCGGCATACCGCCGGACGTACTCGTGGCCTACGAGCCTGAGGAAGTGCGCATCTCGGGCCGGGATCCGCTGCTCGACAAGGCGCTGCACCTGCTCGGCAGCGAAGATTTCAGGGCCGTCGCGGCCGCGGCCAAGCGGCCCGGCGGCGGCGGTCGGCCCGGGCGCTGTCTTTGAGCGGACCGGATCGGGTCGATCTGCCACCCGGCGGCCAGGTGGACGAGCCATAGGTCCATCGAGCCCTGGGACGCCCAGCCGCAGGCCACCCATGGTGTCGCGAAGCCGGCAACGACAAAAGCCAGCCGAGCCACCGCGCCCTCGTAGTCGAGCGGCAGGCGGCTACAAATCACAGAAGATGCGCCGGTCGATTTCGCCGAGGTTCCGGCATCCCGTCAGCGTCATCGCCACGCGCAGCTCGGCCATCAGGTTGTCGAGCAGCTGCCGCACGCCGCGCTCGCCATCGGCGGCCAGCGCCCAGGCCCAGGGCCGGCCGATCATCACGCCGCGCGCGCCCAGCGCAAGCATCCGCAACACGTCGATGCCGGAGCGCACGCCGCCGTCGGCGAGCACGGTCAGGCGATCGCCGACGGCGTCGGCCACGCCCGGCAGGGCGCGCGCGGTCGAGGGCGCGCCGTCGAGCTGGCGGCCGCCGTGGTTCGAGACCACGATGCCGTCCACGCCCTGTTCCGCAGCGTGCCGGGCATCCTCCGGGTCGAGTATTCCCTTGATCACGATCGGTCCGCGCCATTCGCTGCGGATCCAGCCGAGCGTGTCCCAGTCGACGCTGGGGTCGAAGTTGGCGCCCATCCAGGCGAAGAAGTCCTCGAGCCCGGTGCGTCCCCGCAGCACCGGCGCGACGTTGCCGAGCACGTGCGGCCGGCCGCGCAGGCCCACCGACCAGGCCCAGCGCGGCTTGCGCGCAGCCTGCGCGGCGCGCAGGGCCCAGCCGCGCCATCCCGGCGCACCGGCGAGGCCGCTGCGGTAGTCGCGGTAGCGCGTGCCCGGCACGGGCATGTCGACCGTGAATACCAGCGTCCCGCAGCGCGTCGCGGCGGCCTGCGCGAGCAGGTCGCGCATGAACGGGCGATCGCGGATCACGTACAGCTGGAACCAGGGCGGTTGCCGGCCGTCACCGCAGGTCTCCGCCAGCGAACAGATCGACAGCGTCGACAGCGTGAAAGGCACGCCGGCCGCTTCGGCGGCAGCGAGTGCCTGCACCTCGCCGCGCCGCGCATACATGCCGGCGAGCCCGACCGGCGCCAGTGCGATCGGCGCCGTCCAGCGGCGTCCGAACAGCGTCGTCTGCAGCGCCGGTGCGGGATTCGCGCGCAGCACGCGTTGCCGCAGCTGCAGCCGTTCGAGGTCGCTGCAGTTGCGGCGCAGGGTCGTCTCGCCGTAAGCGCCGCCGTCGATGTACTCGAACAGGAAACGCGGCAACCGCGCCCGTGCGAGGTCCCTGAATTCGTTCACCGAAATGGCCATGCGTGCTCCGGATCCAGGCTGGTCTGTGAGCGTTTCCTGACCGCCGGGTCACCCGTCAGGGTCCCGGTTCCGTGTCGCTCACGCAACATCAAGCCCAAATGATCATCAATGTTGCAAATTCGATCAAGTTCTGTCATTCATTGCATCACCGAGTCACCAGCGGTCCACCGTCGTCTCGGCGGACCGTCGCAACGCAGGGGGAGGATATGCGGCAAACAGTCAGGCTCGTGATCCGAGGGTTGATCGTTGGTGCAGGGCTCACCGGGGCCTCGTGGTCGGGCGCGGTGCTGGGTCAGGGCACGCCCACAGACGCAGCGTCCGCAGATGCGCTCGAAGAGGTCACGGTCACTGGCACACGCCTGCGCGCCACGGGCTTCGACCAGCCCACGCCGGTCACGGTGGCCTCGACCGAGGAGCTGCTGGCCTCGTCGCCGATGACCCTCGCAGATGGCCTGACCAAGCTGCCGCAATTCGTCGGCTCGTCCTCGCGCACTTACTGTTGTGCAGTCGGCGCGCTCGGCAACTTCCTCGATCTGCGTGCCCTTGGCGCGGCGCGCACCCTGATCCTGCTCGACGGTCAGCGCGTCGTCGCGACGCGCGAATCCGGCGAGATCGACGTCAATCTGCTGCCGGAAATGCTGGTGCAAAGCGTCGACGTCGTGACCGGCGGTGCCTCGGCTGCCTACGGCTCGGATGCCGTCAGCGGCGTCGTCAACTACGTCATCGACCGCAAGCTCGAAGGCCTGAAGGTCGAGGCGCAATACGGTGAGTCCACCTACGGCGACGACGCCTCGGTCAAGGCCGGTGTCGCCGGTGGTCTGCAGTTCGCCGATGGGCGCGGCCATTTCGTCGGCAGCCTGCAGTACTTCAAGGTCGACGGCATTCCCTCGCTGAACGCAAGGCCCGACTCGCGGCGTGGCGGCTTCCTCGGCGGCAACGGCAGCGCCGCGGCGCCTTTCTCTTCGCTCGAAGGCGTCAACCAGATCACTGCCACCGATGGCGGCGTGATCGTCAATGCCGCAAACCTGCCGGTGGTCAACGCCGCGGCGCCGCTCGCCGGCCTCAAATTCCTGGCCGGCGGCGCGACCGCGCCGTTCGTGATCGGCACGCCGGTCGCCGGCTCGCCTGCGTTCGCGATCGGTGGCGACGGCTTCCGCAACAACGAAATGCAGCCGGCCGGGCTGTTGCGCACCGACAAGGCCTACGCATTGCTCAGCTACGACCTCACGGATGCCGTGACGCTGTCTGCGCGCCTCAATGCCGCGCAGTCGTACAACCACATGCGCATCCTTTCGGACAACCGCTCCACCGCGGCTTCGTACACGATCTTTCGCGAGAATGCCTACCTGCCCGCTGCGGTTCGAACCCTGATGGATACGGCCGGCGTGACCTCGTTCCGGCTCGCGCGCTTCAACCGCGACTTCGGCACCATCGACCTCGACTACGACAACCGCACCGCCGATCTCGCGCTCGGCCTCGAAGGCGAAATGGCGAACGATCTGCACTGGAACCTGACCGTGAGCCACGGCCGCACGACCCTCGACGCCGAGGTCCAGAACGTCTCCGACCTCGGCAAGGCTTACGCAGCGGCGGATGCAGTGGTGAATCCGGCGAACGGGCAAATCGTCTGCCGTGTCACCTTGACCAACCCGACTGCATTTCCGGGCTGCGTGCCGCTGAATCCTTTCGGTGCCGGCGCACCCTCGGACGCCGCCAAGGACTACATCCTCGGCGCCAGCGCCCAGTACGTACGCAACACCCAGACCATTGCGGCTGCCGAGCTGTCCGGAAACGCGTGGGAGCTGCCGGCGGGCGCGATCAGCTTCGCGGCCGGAGCCGAGTATCGCAAGCGCACGCTGCTCGAGGAGTCGAATCCGACGGCCCTCAGCCAGATCCAGGCGACCGGCGTGCGCGGCATGCCGGGGGTGCTCTGCCCGACGGTGGCCACCTGCCGCTTCGGCGCCTGGAACCAGGGCAATTTCGGCGAGGCCGACGCCGAGGACGACGTCAGGGAAGCCTTCCTCGAGTTCCAGCTGCCCCTGCTCAAGGACGCCGTCGCGGCGCGGTCGCTGGCACTGAACGCGGCGTATCGCTATACGGATTACCAGAACAGCGGTGGCGTCTCGACCTGGAAGGCCGGCCTCACCTACGAGCCGGTGGAAGGTCTGCGACTGCGTGCCACGCGTTCGCGCGACATCCGGGCGCCGAATCTGTTCGAGCTGTTCGCAGGTCCGGTGAACGCCTTCACGCCCGGCCTGACCGATCCCGAGACCGGCCAGACCAACGTCATTGCGATCACCCGTACCCAAGGCAATCCGGGTCTCGAACCGGAGACCGCGGATGCGCTCACCGTAGGCCTGGTCTATTCACCTGCCTGGCTCGAAGGCTTCACCGGCTCGATCGACTATTTCGACATCGATCTGACCGGGGCGCTCGACTCGACGACGGCACAGGGGACGATCGACGAGTGTCGACGCGGCATCGCGCAGCAATGTGCGCTGATCACACGCGATCCCGTGACGCGCAACATCCAGCAGATCATCCTGCAGCAGATCAACCTCAACGGCCGGCAGGTCCGCGGTCTCGACCTCGAGTTCGGCTATGCACGCGAGGCTCTCGGCGGGCGCATCAACGTGCGGCTGCTCGGGTCGCGGATGTTCGACTACATCGACCGCATCGGCAGCGACGAAACGCAGTTCGTCGGCTGGTACAGCGATGCCAACGATTTCGCGCTGCCGAAATGGCGCGGCAACCTGTCGGTGAACTACGTCCGCGGGCCGTTCGATCTGCTGCTGCAGGAGCGCTACATCGGCAGCTACGACCAGATGCCGCCGCTCCCGGGCCAGATCTTCGCCGACCCGGAGATCGAAGCGGTGCTCTACACCGACGTGACGATGAAGTACGAGTTCGAGGCCGGGAACGTCTCCGCGGAAGTGTTCGGCACGGTCAACAACCTGTTCAACCGCCGTCCGCCGTTCCTGCCGAACCGCTTCGCCGCCAACCTCGCGTTCCCGACCGTTCCAAACCTCTACGACCTGGACAACCGCTACTACACGCTGGGCGCGCGCCTGCGATTCTAGCGTCAAGTCCCGACGCCGAATGCCGCCGGCCGCCCGATCCTTGCGAAGGATCGGGCGGCTGCGGTCGGCCAACTGAAGGGCTTCAGGTCGTGGCAGGCTCGCAGCGGCCGCCACAGACGCGCGCGAACACGCGCATGAAGTTGCCGCCGACCACTTTCGCGACTTCGTCGCCGTGCATGCCGCGCGCCAGCAGCGCGGCGGGAATCCGCGGGAACGCGGCGTAGTCGGCGAACACGGGCTGGAAGTTCGCGTCCATGTCGGTGCCGATCGCGATCCGCTCGACGCCGAGCAGCTCGACCATGCGCAGCAGCTCGTCGATGTAGTCGTCGAACCTGCCGAGCCCGATGCCCGCGGGCCAGGCGCCGATCAGGCCACCGGCCGCGGTGACCCGGCGTGCATCCTCGAGCGCGATCGAGCGCGGATTCGAAAGTCCCGGACGCTGCACCATGACGTGCGAGACCAGCAGCGGCGCCGTGGAGAGCTCGACCGCGCGGCGCAGCGCCGGCGCCGAAAGGTGCGCCAGGTCGATCAGCAGTCCGAGCCGGTTCATGCGCCGCACGACCTGCTCGCCGAAAGGCGTGAGGCCGCTGGCATCGGCCGGCGCGGTCTGCGGATCGCCGAGCTCGTTGCGGCGGTAGTGCACGAGACCGACCAGGCGCAC